>JAFYTG010000088.1 GCA_017558945.1 Clostridia bacterium | reverse complement strand
ATTTCTTTGCCTGTTGTACCCATCGTTATATGAAGATTTACGGGGCACTTGTTAAGAGAAGAGGTAGCAACAAACTTAACGTCGTACTTACCCTTGGGCACTTCGCAGGTACCCGTGAAGTAGATAGGCTTTTCATTTGCATAACGGTCAACAACGACAGCCTTTTCACCGTCAAACTCGATAAAGTCGGTAGACTTAAGCTCGCACTCGAACATAAGAGTCTGCTTGCCGATGCAAACGGTAGGATTCTTGATAACGTCGTAAACGTGACGGCAAGCAACGATACTGGACATAAATACGCCGTCAACGTCACCTGCAACCTTAACCTCAATATCGGTTATACGGTTTACGTTAAGACCAGAGCGGTAGATGGGATATGCGTGCTGACCTGCCTCAAATCCAAGCTCGTGACGGGTACCGTTATCAGCCTCGCAAAGAACGAACTCACGCCAGCCCTCAAAGTCGGTGTCAATGATATAAAGTCCGTGACCGTGCTCACTCTGTGACGCACAGTAGGTCTTGATACCGATTGAGCCCTTCTTACCGTTACCCTTAACGCGAACCTTCATAGCAAGGTTTTTCGTAAGGTTAAGCTCACCGCCGAAGGAAATCTTCTTGCAAAGATCCTTGATGTAACAGTTCTCGTTCAAGGGATAGAGGACCATAGGCTCGTCACCGAAGGTGGACATACCCGCTTCGATACGGATAAAGGGAGTCTGCTTCTTGAAGGGGTTTTCAAAGGATACGGTATTACGCTTTTCGTCGAGAGCATCAAAGAGACGCTTGGTCTGATAATTCTTTTCAACGAAGGTATACTTGCCGTTAGCCTTCTTTATGATAGCCTTTTCGTGAGGATTAGCACGTGCGTTTGCAAGTGTTTCCTCGCTGAAATACTTTGACTTTCTCAAGTCGGAATACATTCTGTAACGCTGGATATTACGGCGGTAGCCCTCATATCTTGCAAGAGCACCCTGACCGAGTCCGTTAAATACGGTAGAGTAGTTATACATTACCGCAAGGCTTCCCATATGGTCAATGGAATCCCAGTGATGATAACGAGTGTGATAGTTACCGGGCTGATTGTCGGTCATTGGGTAGTAGTTATACCAGCCGAGAGTACAAGCGTAATGACGGCGGGTAAACTCCTTGTGATGCTCGTGGTGAATTTCGTTGAACGCCTTGTAGGAGCGGTAGGGAGTATCCCAAGCGCCCATTCTCGCTCTCGCTGCCCAGATTGACGGGTCCATAGCGGAATATTCAATGATGGGGTCAATTTCACAATGACTGCAAAGCTCGTGTACGAAAAGTGCGTAGTAGTACCAGCACTCCTCCTCCTTGCAATGTCTGTTCATACCGTCGAGTGCATCAAGATAAATCATCTTGAAGCCGCCCTTGTTATAGGTCTCGGCGGTAACGTGTGCAATCTCCTTAAAGAGATCTGTGCCCTTTGCGGGAGCAAAGAGGTTAAAGCATCCGATAAGGTGATGTATCTTCTCGCCCTTCTTATGTGCTACGGGCTTGGTGCCGCCTATACCTCTGACGCAGGTCTTGAAGCCCTGAGGATGATTGGTATAATAAACGATTTCCTCTCCGATAAGGAAGTAAGGAAGGTTACGGGTAAAGAAGCCGTAGTAGTCGGAAAGGTCTGCGGTAGACTCAACGGTCGGGAAGAAATCAGCATCTGCCGAAACGTCCTCGGCAAGAGTGAATTCTTCTTCACGGTCGAGCTGTGCCTGCCACTTGGGGTCGGCAAGATACTGATGACAATCGGGATGGATATAATAAACGTAGGTATGGAGACCTGCCTGCATACCGTTAGCCTCAAGCACGTCGGAAACGTTCTTCTTGAACTCGGCGTGGTTTTCATATCTGTAATAATGGAAATCACCCTGACGGAAGGTGCCTGCGCCCTGATGGAAGTCAATCTGGTCAACGCCGATCGTCTTATAGAAATCAAGGTTTTTAATAATATGCTCCTTTTCAGTCTCACCTGCTATGATATAGTCACCGTAGCTCATGGGATTATCCTGAGCCCAGGGACCTGCGGACTTGGAAACGAGACCCTTCTTCTTATCAATAAGTGAGCAAACCGACTTGAGTGCATCGCGTAGTACGGTTTCGGGAGCAATGGCAATACCGAGTCTTGCGCCCTTTGCACCGCCGAGATGCTCAAACGCCTCACCCTTAATCTCCTTATTGCATCCATCGGGATAGAAGAAGGGCTTGGTATTAACCGTCATTGCAACGTCGGTTGCACGGAGAGTCTCGGGGTTGTCGATATCATATTCAAATTTAGCGTTACCGAATACGAAGGAAAATGCACCCTTGGGAAGCTTGTTCTTAAGCTCGAGGGTCATACAGTCGTCGTAAACGTCAACCTTAACGTCCAACTTACCAAGCTCGGTTTCAACGGTTATAATACCGTCTGCATAGTCAACGCTCTTGATAAGAACGGCTTCCTTAAGCTCCTTGGTGGACTTCTCTACACCGTCACCCGTAATGCCGTTGGAGTGGTCAACTATCTTTTGGTCAATCGTGCCGTTGAGACGGTAAAGACGGAAGAAGGGTACTGCCTCTCCCATAACGCTTTCACCGCTTGCCTTATCGGTGATGGCAAGAACGGTCGAGTCCTTTTTTGATATTTCGATTTTAACGTAAAGGTTTTCAAGAATAATCGCCTTTTTAGTTTCTTTAATCATAGATAAAATCCTCCGTAAGAATAGGCGTTTCAGCCTATTTTATAAGCCTACATTACCATATTTTATTGTCATTGTCAATAAATTCGAGAAATTTCAAAAAATTCAGCTATTTGAACAAATTAAGGGGGACTTTTTGCACAAAAAGAGGAAAACTCAAGCCGAGTTTTCCTCTTTAAGAATAAGTTACTTGATTATATTACCCTTGGTACCGATGGTGAGGTATGCGTTAACGGGGCAGTTGTTAAGAGAGGACTGACAGGTAAGGGTTGCCTTGTACTTGCCCTTGGGAGCGGTAACTGTTCCCTGGAACCAAATCTGCTTCTCGTTAGCGTAGCGGTCGATAACCTTTGCGGTCTCGCCGTCCCACTCGATGAAGTCGGTGGACATAAGCTCGCACTCGAACATTACGCTTTCCTTACCGATGGTAACGGTAGGATTCTTAACAACGTTGTAAACCTGACGGCAAGCTCTGATGCTTGACATCAAAACGCCCTCAATATCACCCTCGGACTGAAGATGAATCTTATTGATACGGTGAACGTGGATACCCGTACGGTAGGTAGGATAGCATCCCTCTCCGTCTGTGAAGGCATCGCCGTTGTCAACCTCGTGAAGCACGAAATCACGCCAGCCCTCAAAGTTTGTATCAATGGAATAAAGGATATATCCGTGTTCACTGTTGGATGCGCAACGAATCTTGATACCAATCTTACCGGGCTTACCGTTACCCTTAACACGAACGGTGAAGGCGAGGTTGTTGGTGAAGTCAATCTCCGCACCAAGCTCGTGAGTCTTAAGCTGATCTGCAATGGGCTTGGTCTCATCGAGAGGAAGGAGAAGCATTGCGTCGTCACCGAGAGTGGACATACCTGCTTCGATGCGGATAAAGGGAGTCTGCTTCTTGAAGGGGTTCTCGAACACCTCGGTGTTACGCTTTTCGTCACGAATCTCGTAAAGCTTCTTTATATCGTAGTTCTTCTCCTCGAACACGTACTTGTTGCCCTTCTTGACAATTGCAAGCTCATGCTCATTTGCTCTTGCCTTTTCAAGAATATCCTCACTGAAGTAGCCCTCTTTTCTGAGGTCGGAGTATACCTTGTAGCGAAGGAGGTTACGGCGAACACCCTCGTGACGGATGAAGAGGTCCTTGGAAATTCCGTTGAATACGGTGGAATAATCGTACATTACCGCCATAGCGCCCTTATAGTCGATAGCGTCCCAATGATGATACTTGGTATGGAAGTTACCGGGCTGATTGTCGGTCATAGGATAGAAGTTATACCATCCAAGCGAGCAAGCAAAATGAGCACGGGTAAAGGGCTTGTGGTGCTCGTGATGAATGTCAAGGAACTTCTTGTAGTTTCTGTAAGAGGTATCCCAGGCACCCATTCTTGCACGTGCAGCCCAAATGGACGGATACATCGTAGAATACTCGATAATCGGGTAGGTCTTACAGTTCTTAACTATTTCGTGTACGAATACAGCGCAGTAATACCAGCCCTCCTCCTTAGCGTCACAATGACGGCTGATACCGTCGAGAGCATCAAGATAGATCATTGCAAAGTTACCGCCGTTATAGGTGTTAGCGGTGTTGTGTGCAACAACCTTGAAGAGCTCGGTGTCGGGCTTGGGAGAGAAGAGGTAGAAGCAGCCGATAAGGTGGATAACCTTTGCACCCTTCTTATGTGCAACGGGCTTTGTACCGCCAATGCCTCGAACGCAGTTCTTGAAGCCCTGAGGATGATTTTCAAACTTAATAATTTCCTCGTCAATGAGGATGTACCAAAGATTCTTTACAAAGAAGCCGAAGTAGTCGGACATATCTGCGGTAGATTCAACGGTAGGAATAAAGGTATCCTCTGCCGAAATATCCTCTGCAAGAGTAAATTCTTCATCGCGGTCAAGCTGTGCCTGCCACTTGGGGTCGGAAAGAATTTCGTGACAATTAGCGTTGATATAGTACGCATAGGTATGAAGACCTGCTTCCATACCGTTAGCGCGGAGCTTATCAATAACGCCCTTGTTCCATCCCTCGTCGTCATCGTATCTCTTGTACTTGAAGTCACCCTGATTAACGGTGCCTGCACCCTGATGGAAGTCTATCTGGTCAACGCCGATGTCGCGGAAGAAGTCCATATTTGCATCAATATATTCAGCGGTGCTTTCGCCCGTGATCATATAGTCACCGAAGCTGAGTCTTGAATCTCTTGCCCAAGGACCTGCATTCTTGGAAACGATACCCTTTTCGGGGTCGATATTTTCACAAACGGTCTTGAGGGTTTCGCGGAGAATGGTCTCGGGAACTACGGTAAAGCCGATCTTAGCACCCTTACCGCCTCCAAGATGCTCCTGACAAGAGCCCTTGATCTCACAGCTCAAGCCGCTGGGATAGAAGTTGGGATTAGCATTGACGGTCATTGCGACGTCAGCCGCACGAAGAGCATTCTTGTCGTCAAGGTCATAATTGAACTTAACGTTACCGAATACGAACTTATAAGCATCCTTCGGGAGCTTCTTAAGCACCTCGATGGAGAACCAATCGTCAAAGATCTCAACCTTGACGTCCATCTTTCCGAGCTCGGTGTCGAGGCTCAAGCCGTTCTTGGTGAGCTCGATTCCCGTTACCTTATGGGTGGGAGCGTTATCCTTGTCGGCATAGACGAAGAAATAGGTCTCCTCCTCTGCCATAACGCTCTTGCCGTCTCTCTTGTCGATAACGGAAAGCACCTTTGAATCCTTGTTTGAAAACTCAATTTTCACATAGTTAGTTTCGAGAACAATTGAATTTTTATTCTCTTTAAGCTGAATACTCATAAAAACCTCCATAGCTTAAAAAATAAAACGCCACAAAGCTTCCCTTAAGGAAGCGTTACGGCGTTCAAAAGACTTTTTTATTTGTTTTCGTTAGGATATTCATTTCCTTTTCTCCGTTTCGAAAAACAAGTTTTTCTTTGATATAACCTTACCATACTTTGACAAAAAAGTCAATAAAAAAAGCACTTTTTCTTTCAAAAAAAGAAAAACTGCACAAGGCAGTCTTTCCTTTTAAAATTATTTGATTATATTGCCCGTTGTTCCGACGGTGAGATGAAGGTTGACGGGGCAGTTGTTGAGGGATGCCTGACATCCGACGGTTGCCTTGAAGCTTCCCTTGGGAGCTGTAACGGTGCCCTGGAACCAAATCTTCTTTTCGTTGCCGTAGCGGTCAATGACCTTTGCCGTTTCTCCGTCCCACTCAACAAAGTCGGTGGACATAAGCTCGCACTCGAACATTACGCTTTCCTTACCGATAGTGACGGTAGGATTCTTAACGACGTTGTAGACCTGACGGCAAGCCTTGATGCTTGACATCATAACGCCCTCGATATCTCCGTCCGACTCAAGCTCAACCTTGGTAATCCTGCCCGTCTGGAGACCCGAGCGGTAGATGGGGTAAAGGTGCTCCTTGCGGTCAAAGGAGAGGTCGGGACGCTCGCCGTTGTCACACTCGCAGAGAGCAAATTCACGCCAGCCCTCAAAATCGGTTTCAATGATATAAAGACCGTAGCCGAATTCACTCTGTGAAGCGCAACGGGTCTTGATGCCTATCGCGCCCTTACGTCCGTTACCCTTTACACGAACGGTGTAAACAAGGTTGGAGTTGAGGTCAAGCTCACAGCCAAATTCGTGAGCCTTGAGCTGCTCGGACAAAGGCTTGTTCTCGTCAAGAGGCATAAGCACTATCGGGTCTGCACCGAGGGTGGACATATCCGCTTCAAGACGGATAAAGGGAGTCTGGCGCTTGAAGGGGTTTTCAAAGCTTGCAGTATTGCGCTTTTCGTCCTGAATATCGTAAAATCTCTTGACGTCGTAATTCTTTTCAACGAAGGAGAATTTCTTACCCTTCTTGATTATTGCAAGCTCGTGCTCGTTCGCTCTCGCCTTCTCAAGAATATCCTCGCTGAAATAGAAGGACTTGCGGAGGTCGGAGTAAAGCTCCTTATAGCGCTTCACGTTACGCTCATATGCGGCATAGCGCTTGATTACGAGATGAGTGTTACTGTTAAATACCGTCGAATAATCGTAAAGCACCGAAAGAGCGCCCATATGGTCGATAGAATCCCAATGATGATACTTCGTATGATAGTTACCCGGCTGTGTATCGGTGGTGGGATAATAATTATACCAGCCGAGAGTACAAGCGTAATGGCAGGCAACGAACTCGGAATTCTCACGGTGATGGCGGTTGTTGAAGTTCTTATAGGCACGGAAGGGAGTATCCCAAGCGCCCATTCTCGCTCTTGCCGCCCATATGGACGGGTACATTGTCGAATACTCAATAATTGGAGGCACCTTACAGTTTTTAACTATTTCGTGCACGAATACCGCGCAGTAATACCAAGCCTCACCTCTGTCACAGTGTCTGCCGATGCCGTCGAGAGCATCAAGATATATCATTGCGTAATCGCCGTTATTGTATGCGTCGGCAGTATTGTGTGCAATCTTCTTGAAAAGCTCGCTTGAGGGCTTGGGAGCAAAGAGGTTGAAGCATCCGATAAGGTGATGCATTTTCTCGCCCTTCTTATGAGCCACGGGCTTTGTACCGCCGATACCTCGGATGCAGGTCTTGAAGCCCTGAGGATGATTGGTGTATTTTACTATCTCCTCACCTATGAGGAAATAAGGAAGGTTACGGGTAAAGAAGCCGTAATAGTCGGAAAGGTCTGCGGTAGACTCAACCGACGGGAAGAAGCCCGCCTCTGCCGAAACATCCTCGGCAAGCGTGAATACCTCCTCCATATCAAGCATTTTCTGCCACTTCGGGTCGGAGAGAAGCTCGTGACAAGCCTCGTTGATATAGTAAGCGTAGGTGTGAAGACCTGCCTCAAGTCCGTTTTCACGGAGAGGCTTTATAACGTTTTCACGCCACGCCTCGTGAGTATCGTAGCGCATATACTTGAAGTTACCCTGAAGTATCGTGCCTGCGCCCTGATGGAAATCTATCTGGTCAACGCCCATTTCTCTGTACAATGGAAGCTTTTCCTGAATAAACTCGGGGGTACTCTCCATTGAAAACATATAGCTTCCGAAGGCGATTCTCGAATCTCTTGCCCAAGCGCCCGCACTTTTGGAAACGATGCCCTTGTCGGCATCGATATTCTCGCAGACGGTCTTGAGGGTCTCTCGAAGGATGGGGGCGGGCACGACGGTAAAGCCGATTTTAGCACCCATAGCACCGCCGAGATGCTCCATACATTCACCTCTCACCTCACGATTTAATCCGCTGGGATAGAAGCAGGGATTAGCGTTGACGGTCATAGCAACGTCTGCCGCCCTGAGCGATACCTCACTCTCAAGGTCGTAATTGAAGCGGAGGTTACCAAAGGCAAAGCGGTATGCTCCCTCGGGAAGTGAGGTCAGCACCTCAAGGGAATACCACTCGTCGTAAAGTGCGACTCCCACCTCGACGCATCCGACAGCTGTATCAACGAGTATAACTCCGTTTGAAAGCGTAACACTCTTTATTTCAAATGCGTTGTCCTCCTTATCGGCAAGTCGGAAAAAGCAAGTATCATCACCCTTAACGCTCTTACCGTCTCTTTTGTCAACAATTGACAAAACGGTAGAATCAACGCCAGATATTTCGATTTTCACGAAGCGTGTTTCAAGTATGATATTTTTCATAAAAGCCTCCGAAAAAAGTTTCTTTGATTCTACTTTATCACACTCAAAAAGCGTTTGTCAAGGTGTTATTCACCATCTTTGACTCTTTTTATGATATTTTCGGCAAAATCGCAAAGCTCGTTTGCGCTTTCCGTGCTTGCAGCCTCGGCAACCACCCTCAGCCTTGAACGGCTGTCGGGAATTACCCTGACACCTCCGAGGCTTACTCCCTCTGCCATTGAAACTGCTCCCCTTTCACGCTCAAGCACACGCATAACGCGACCTACCGAAACGCCCTCGGTCTCCACATCACGCTTAACGCAGAGGAATACGGGCAGGGAGTCAACCGTCCTCTCAAGCTTTTCTGCGGAAAAGCCGTGCCATTCAAGAGCCTTATAAACGAGAGGCAGGGCGAAAAATACGTCTCTTGCCCATATATCCGCCATTGCAAGAGAGGATATTTCACGACTCTCAACGCTCTTGCAGGCACGCAGTATTTCACAGCCCGAAGCCCTTGCAACCGTATCAAATGCTGTCGGTGCGCTTGACAGAAGAACGAATCGACGGCGACCTCGGGATATGAGGTATTTCAGGATAAGTGCCTGAAGATGCTCGGTATCAAGGCACTTTTTACCAAAGCGCAACGACATTTTCTGCTCACGTCGGGATACGTCCAGAACAAATTCACCTCTGTCCGACAGCACGGCATCGGGCAGATAGGAGGCAAGGCTTCTTCCGTCAACGCTGTCACGGATACACACTCTGCCGTGCGACTCCGAGGCGTTGTCAAGAAGCACCGCCATATACTGTCCCTCAAGAAGCTCAAGACCGTCAAAATACTTTACCTCACCCGAGGATACGGGCGACGAGGGTCTTTCAAAGCTTGCAGAAAGCTCCCTTTCACGCTTTCGGGAAAGAGGAAGTGAATCACGGTCGGTCACCGTGAGAATTATCTTATCACCGCTTTCCTCAAAATGCAGGCAGGGAATTGCAAGAGATCCTGCGGCAAAGACCGAATCGAATACTCCGCCCTCTCCGATAATTATTCCCTCACCTCCGCTCCACGCAAGTCCCAAGGCAGTCTCGGTGGAGGCAAGATAGGAGGCGTTGGAGGGAGAGTACATAATCCCCACACGCTCACCGAGTACTCTCACCGCTCTGCCGAGTGAGAAAAAGTCCTCGGGAGAACGGGTATCAAAAACAATTTTTCCGTTATGCCACATAGCGCACGCAGAGGTAAAGGAGCGCTCCTCACCCTCTGCCTCAAGCCGTGTATCAGCCGATACTCTCTTCCCCTCGGGAATGAGTCGGTTGTCCGAGATATACGAGCCGTCACCTATGACCGCACCTCGCTCGATTCGGACTCCCTTGCCGACGGTCACACGGTCACCGAGTATGCACCCGACAACCTCACTTCCCTCACCTATTCTGCATTCCTTTCCTATCACGGCACGCTTTATCTCACACTCGGAGGCTATCGCACACCCGTCTCCGACAACCGAGTGTGTAACCCTTGCACTGCGGGAAATACGCAAATCCTTCGGCTTATACCTGACGAAAAAGTCGGGAGACAAGGTTTTCATATTGCAGGAATAAAGTGCCCAGGGATTACCCACGTCACACCAGAAGCGGTGGGTTATAAACGTGCCGACGGGCATTGAACGGTCAAGCATTTCGGGAAACAGATTTGAGGAAAAATCCCAGAAGCGCTTTTCGGGAATGAGGTCAAGCACCTCTCTCTTAAAAAGATAGATACCGCAATTCACAAGGTCGCTCTTTACTCCCTCCCACGACGGCTTTTCGGAAAATCCCGTCACGTTGCCCTTTGAGTCAACAAGCACGACACCGTACTCCAACGGATCGGGAGAACGGGTAAGCACAATGGTGGCAAGGCTTTTCGACATACGGTGAGACTCAAGCGCTCGGTCAAGGTCGATATCGCAAAGGGAATCACCGCTGAGCACTATAAAATCCGAATCAAGAAAGCTCTCACAGTTTTTAACCGCCCCCGCCGTACCGAGAGGCTCTTTTTCCTCAAAATATGTGATTTTCACCCCGTGACAAGTATCACCGAGAGCGTTTTTTATATCCTCACCACGATAGCCGAGGGTCACGGCACATTCACTTATACCTTGACTCGCAAGGCGTTCTATGAGAATTTCTATAAGACTGCGATTGCCGACACATACAAGCGGCTTGGGCTTTTTGTCGGTTAAGGGAGAAAGCCTCGTTCCTCTTCCTCCGCTGAGTATAACTGCCTTCATATATATTTTCACCCCGATTATTTTTAATTTTATGATAGTATTGTTAAATTGGTGAAAAATATCCTTGATATTTTTTTCCCTTCGTGTTAAAATTAGGAAAACGCTATATGAAAGGTTTTTATACATATGGAAAGACACGGTATATTTTTTAAGCTAAAGCCGGGCAAGGAAGCAGGCTACGAAAAGGCACACGCGGAAATATGGCCCGAGATGAGCGAAGCGCTTGATGCCGCAGGTATGCGTAACTACTCTATCTGGCGTGAGGGCGAAATGCTATTTGCTTACTATGAGGTTAAGGACAGCGAAAGAATGAACCGCATTCTCGCAGAATGTGAGGTCTATCATAGATGGCGTGACCTTATGGAAGAGTTCGTATACATTGACCCCAACGGTCAAAAGGAATGGAATATGAAGATGGTATTTTACCACGAATAATGAGAGGTTAAAATTATGAAATATTCAAGAGACTTTATTGAAAAAAGCTATGAGATAGCACGCGAGCGCTTTGCAGCCTTCGGAGTTAACACCGACGAGGCAATCAAGCGCTTTAAGGAAATCCCCATCTCCCTTCAGTGCTGGCAGGGTGACGACGTTAAGGGCTTTGAGTGTCACGAGGGCGTGGCAAGTCAGAACGTCGTAACGGGTAACTATCCCGGTGCGGCAAGAAACGCCGTTGAGCTTCGTGCAGATCTTGAGAAGGCACTCTCGCTTTCTCCCTGTACCCACAAGGTAAATCTCCACTCCATCTACGCCGAGCCCGTTGGCAAGAAGGACCGTGACGAGTACACCGCAGAGGACTTTGCAAACTGGATAGAATGGGCAAAGAAGCTGGGCATCGGTCTCGACTTCAACCCCACCGTATTCGACCATCCCATGATGGTTGACGGAATGTCACTCTCCTCCCGCCGTGCAGACGTGCGCGACTTCTGGGTCAGAGTGGTTAAGAACTCCCGTGATATTGCCGAGACCATCGGACGTGAGACGGGTAAGAGATGCTACAACAACATATGGATTCCCGACGGTATGAAGGATATGCCTGCAAACCGTATGATATACCGCCAGAACCTTACCGAGTCCCTCGACAGAATTTTCGAGGACAAGCACGACAAGGCATTCGAGTGCTCAACACTCGAGGGTAAGCTTTTCGCAGTAGGTCTTGAGACCTTTACGGTAGGCTCACACGAATTTTATCTCTCCTATGCCGCAAAGCACGGAGTTGGCGTATGTCTTGACACGGGTCACTATCATCCCACCGAGACCATCACCGACAAGCTTTCCTCGGTAGTAGGTCAGGTACCCGACGTGCTTCTTCACGTTTCAAGAGGTATGAGATGGGATAGCGACCACGTTGTCATTCAGGGTGACGACCTCACCGCTCTTATGAACGAGATTAAGAGAGCAGAGCTTTTTGATAAGGTTGCAATCGGTCTCGACTTCTTCGATGCATCAATTAACCGTATTGCCGCTTGGGTAATCGGTGTACGTGCGGCAGGCAAGGCAGTCCTCACCGCCCTTCTCGAGCCCTCTCACCTTCTTGAAAAGGCAGAGGCAGACGGAGACTTCACCTCCCGTCTTGCACTCCTTGAGGAGATAAAGAACCTTCCCGTTAACGCAATCTGGGACAAGGCTTGTATCGACCTCGGTGCACCCGTTGGCGACGAATGGCTTGACGAGGTTAAAAAGTACGAGGCAGACGTACTTTCCACAAGAAAATAAACCACAAGAAAAAGAGACTTGCGAAAGCAAGTCTCTTTTTTCGTTATATAATTTGGAATTATTTTACAAGCTTATTGAACACGGGATAGGAATCAGCCGCATAGAAGCGGTGTCCTCCGTTACCGATAACGTGAGCAAGCTTATCCTCACAGCCAAGCGCACGGTAGACGTTTCTTGCAAGCTCAACGCTCTTTTTAGCGCCCTCAATGGGGAATATTGCATCGGTCTCACCCGATACTACGACGAGTGCTCTGGGTGCAACGAGTCCTGCAAGGTCACCCATATCAAAGTATCTGGATATAGAAGGAACGT
>JAFYTG010000087.1 GCA_017558945.1 Clostridia bacterium | reverse complement strand
CCGACGTACGCAAATACGGTGAAATAAAGAGTATGGGCAGACCTCACCACGTACACGTTATGACCAAGCACTTCCCTGCCGACGAATATTTTGACGAGCATCCTGAATGGTGGGCGTGGAATAAAATGAAGGGCGAGCATCTCAAAAAGGGACACTTCTGCTTTTCAAACGAGGGCTTCTTCAACGCACTTCTTGAAAGACTTCTCTCTATTATCAAGGAGGACGTTGAGCTTGCCAAAAAAACGGGCGTCGAGCTTCCTTGCTACTATTCTCTTTCAATGGATGACAAGGATGCCGATTACTTCTTCTGTCAGTGCGACGAATGCTCGAGAATACTTGAGGAGTCGGGATATAGCGGATACGTTATCCGTTTCGTGAACAGAATTGCCCGTGAGATAAACAAGATATATCCCTTTGTAAAATTTGAAACGCTTGCCTACGTTATTTTCACCGATCCGCCAAAGGACGACACCCTTCCCGACAAGAACGTAATAATGAGACTTGCCGCCGACCGCTCGGATATTTCACACGGAATTACCACTCCCGCAAACAGAGTTTATGCAAAATGGCTCAGGCAATGGTCGGACATATGCAAGAAATCAGGCTCGGAGCTTCACATATGGCAATATATGTACAACATTCAGGTCAACTATCCGATGCCGCTCTTTTACGGGCTTCAGGATAGCGTAAAGGCGTTTGTTGAGCATGGAGTCACGGGAATTTTTGCCGAAACTCAAAACTCCATGGCGGACGTGTGGGATCTTAACAAGTACGTATTTACCCACCTGCTTGAAGACCCCGACTGTGACGTCGATGCTCTTGTGCGTGACTTTTGTACCCGTTACTACGGTAAGGCAGGTGACGGCGTAATAAAGTATCTTGAGACGTTGCGCGATGCGATGAACAGAAATATGGTCCATTGCTACTGCTGCTGCGAGGACAGCCCCTTCAATTATATTGATGCCAGGGCGGCAATTGAGGGTATGCTTGCGCTCGATGAGGCAGACGGGCTTCTCGGAAATGACGAGCCGTACAGAAGTCGCTTCAATTGGCTTCGTAAGCACCTTGACGGAGTTATTTTAAACCGCTATTTCGACCTCAAAAGACTTGCAGAGGCAGAAGGGCTTGAATTCAATCCCGACAGAGCGCTTCTTAAAGGCAGAGTAGTTCACGCCCTTAACGAATATCTCAAAAAGCCTACTATTGAAATGAGACGTAGCCGTATTGAAGATGAGATAAAATACTATTCTTCACTTCCCGATACCGAGGAGGTGCTTGATATTCCCACAGAGCTTGATGCAAAGCCCGAGGACGTGTATCAATTCCCTATGAGAGATATTATTAAGCTTGTCGAAACGGGAATACGTGATGCATTCGGCTTTTCCGAGGAAAAAGACAATGACTCGTCAGTCTCAAGCGTTTTAAAGGTAAGCTATGACGGAGCAAAAGGCTCTCAGGCAGACTTTATAATGCGCCCAACCTCAAAATACGACGAGAACAAGAAGCCGTTGTTCTTCAGTCTTTATCAGGAAAACAAGGTTGTTGATGAGCTGACGCTGTTCCGTGAGGATTTTGACCGAAACGGCTACAAGCTTTACAAGATAGGCTCGCTTGAAAGCATCAAGGATTTTGCCGACTCCTCCCTTATCGTCTACGGCTACGGCTATCTCTCCTTAAAGATAAGCGGTATAGCCTCCGTATTCCCGATGAACTCCTGCGACGTCTACCTTTCAATGAAGCCGAGCGGTGAGCTTTACGGCGGGCTCAAGGAGGAGGAAAACGCAGTATTTATGGACAGATTAATAATAGTCAGACGGTGATTCTGTCATATTTATATTGTAAAATTGATTTGTTTCTCAAAAGCTCTTGAAAAAGCAAATCAAATATGATACAATAAAAAACAAAGAAAAACAAAGCTTGTCTGAGATTTAGAGAGTATTCAAGCGTCAATTACGAAAGGATTTTGTTTTATGAAGCATTTTGACATTAAAACGCAAATATACTTCGGCGAAAACGCGCTTGACAGACTCTCCGATATCCCCTACAAAAAAGCGCTTATCATTTCCGACCCGTACGTTGTAAAGAGCGGTATGGTGCATCACGTTACCTCCCGTCTTGAGCAAGCGGGAATCGAGTGGCAGATTTTTGACGACGTTATTCCCGACCCGCCTATCGAAAAGATATCCGTCGGCGTACAAGCGGTTTTAAAGTCGCAGGCAGAGGTGCTTATCACCATCGGCGGCGGCTCGGCTATCGACTCGGCTAAGGCTATCCGCGAGGTTGCGGGACAGATTGACCCGTCGTATCCGAGACCTGCTCTTATTGCCATTCCCACAACGAGCGGTACGGGAAGTGAGGTAACCTCCTTCTCGGTAATCACCGACACCAAGAATCAGACTAAAATACCTCTGGCTAACGAATCACTCCTCCCCGATGAAGCAATTCTCGACGCAGAGCTTGTAAAAACCGTTCCACCCAACATTACCGCGGATACGGGTATGGACGTATTTACACACGCCCTTGAGTCATACGTCAGCACGAATAACAACGAGTTTTCGGCGGCTCTTGCCGAAAAGGCAATTGAAATCACGGGCTCCTTCCTGCTTCGTTCCTATCTTGATAATAACGATACCCACGCACGTCAGAAGATGCACGTTGCCTCCTGCCTTGCGGGACTTGCCTTCAACACGGCGTCTCTCGGTCTCAATCACGGTATGGCGCATCAGCTTGGCGCTAACTTCCATATTCCTCACGGAAGAGCAAACGCGCTTCTCCTTCCTCACATAATCGAGTACAACAGTGAAATAGACAAGTATTCAAGACTCAAGACCGATTATCCCAAGCACGTGAGAAAGTATGCGACTGTCGCAAGAACGCTCGGTCTGCAGAACTTCAATATCGTCACAACTATTCGTGCTCTTTCCAACTGGTGCCAATTTATGATGAAGGAAATGGATATGCCTCTTTCTATCTCGGAAACGGGCGTATGCACTAAAGAGGAATACTTTGCACTGATACCCGCAATGGCTGAAGCGGCACTCAAGGATGCCTGCACAAAGACCAATCCCCGTGTGCCTACCGTTAAGGATATCGAAATGATTTATATGCAGCTTTGGTAAAATTCTATACTAAAAAGCAATCAGGCTATGACGGTTTGTCATAGCCTGAATTTTTATGTTCACATTTTTTCAAAAACATCTTGACAAAACTCTTCTCTTATAGTAAAATATATTAGTCAATTTGATACCATACTCGGAGGGATATCGAAGCGGTCATAACGGGTAAGCGAGTCAAAAAAGACACTGTGTGTCGTTTTTGTCGAGCGCTTAACGAAAATCGTGAGCTTTGGAGCAAAGCAGTGCTTTGTGAACAACGCGAGCTGATTTTCGGAAGGGCACGAAGTCTTGAAAACCGTTTGATTGGTTTGATATTCAATAAACAGTTTACAATTTAATATTCATACACGGAGGGATATCGAAGCGGTCATAACGAGGCGGTCTTGAAAACCCGCGCGTAACTATCCCCTTTGTATCCTCAAAAATCCTTGTATTATAAGGGTTTTCGGCACTTTCCAAAGCATAAAAATTTCATAGTTCTCTCGCGAAATTCTCTCCAATTTACAGAGTCT
>JAFYTG010000002.1 GCA_017558945.1 Clostridia bacterium | reverse complement strand
CTCGGGCTCGGGTTGAGGCTCGGGTTCAGGTTGAGGCTCAGGCTCAGGCTCGGGTTGAGGCTCAGGCTCAGGCTCGGGTTGAGGTTGAGGCTCGGGCTCGGGTTGAGGCTCGGGTTCAGGTTGAGGCTCAGGCTCAGGCTCGGGTTGAGGCTCAGGCTCAGGCTCGGGTTGAGGCTCAGGCTCAGGCTCGGGTTGGGGCTCGGGCTCGGGTTCGGGCTCGGGTTCAGGTTGAGGCTCGGGCTCGGGAATCACATCCGACAAGCCGTGTTCAATTGCATATTCATAAGCAAAGCTATCCTCGGGCGCATCAATTACAAGTCTCTTAACCTTTTCAAAGGCGTCATCTGCAATGTGCACGGTTGCATCGGTGAGATTCATACTCTTAAGACTTACGCATTTTGCAAATGCTTTTTCTCCGATTGAATAAATCTCGGTGCCGTTTCCGACGAACACCCTTTCAAGATTGACAAGAGACTCAAAGGCATACGCTCCAACCGTCGTAAGCTCTGCAACGGAATGAATCGTTACGGACTTAATTATATCGGAATATTTACCCCACGGAGCAGGAGACTCCTTTGAGAAATCGGGCATTTCGCAAAGCTTATCGTCAGCCGAGCTCTTGCCGAAGGTATATACCAAAAGTGCTCCGCTCCGGCTGACCTCCCAAAGATAATCCTTTTCCTGCTTGCCATCGATATCAACGGTTACCGCAAACGGAATTTCAAGACCGTTCCACATTGCCTTGACCAAGGTATAGCCCGAGGCATCAAAAACGAGCTTATCGAAGCCTATTTCGTTGGTAGCATCGTAAACGCTTCCGTCCTTGTAATAAACTATAAAGCTCATTCCGTCGGGATTGATTCCCGCGTCGCCTATATAGAAGGAGGTTGACTTCGGAGGGGTAAAGCTTACTCGGTCAACCGTTTCCTCAACCGTACCGAAGCCCGAATCTCCGCCAATCTTGAAATCGGTGAGCGACATATAGGTTGCGCCGAGTCCGATGTGACCTGCGGACATCTCAAGTACGTTTTGCAAATCGTTCACCTGAAAATTGAACTGTACGGTATCTCCCATCTCAAACGAGCTCATCAAGGGTATTCTCATCTCAACGTTATAGGCGTTATCAGAGATTATTTTTGAAACGGATTTGAGACGTGCGGTATAGTTCCCGAGTGTATTCTGGTAAGCGGTACAGCGCTTTCCGTAGGCATCGGCAATGATAAGATGGTGATCCTTGTTATCTCCGATATAATCGGGAAGCCGTCCCATCCTCTTATCACCTATCCTGACCTCAACACTATCGTTATCCGAGGGATGAGAATTAACGGTTATATATGAATCGGCGGCACTTAATATATTCTTTTCATTATACACCTCGAAGAAAACGTAAACGTAGCTGTCATCGTACAATGCATAAACGTCAGCCTTAACGTTCGACGGTGAGCCCTCGTAAACAGGCGGTCCAAGCTTGACCTTGAGTGAATTAAAATAAGCCTCGTCAAGCTCTCCGTCAAGAGTCGGTGTCGCTTTAAGCACCGTGTCATTTTCAATAACAGACCATGAATTAGGTGCGGAAAATGAAGTGACGGAAATTAAAACGGCAAGCAATACAAGGATAAACGTCATACAACCAAGTCTCATAATATACCTCCGGGCAATAATCTTGCAAAATGCATTTTGCTTGACAACATATTACCATTAGCACTCAAAAAAATCAAGCACAATATACTTGCACGGCTGTCAAGTATTACTTGCAAAATCCGAAAAAGCAAAGAAAAAAAGAAGCTTTACAAAAAAAGAAGAAAGCCCGAAAACAGCTTTCTTCAATAATATCGTCAACCTACACGACTTTTCAGCTTTAAGCGAAGATTATCGGCAATCATTGCAATAAACTCCGAGTTCGTGGGCTTTCCTTTTGAATTTTGGACTGTATAACCAAAAAATGAGTTGAGCATATCGACGTCTCCCCTATCCCAAGCCACCTCGATTGCGTGACGGATGGCACGCTCAACGCGTGAGGGCGTTGTATTAAATTCCGAGGCAACCGTCGGATAGAGAGTTTTCGTTACCTCGTTGATTATCCGATTATTCTTAACTACCATAATTATTGCCGAACGCAAATACTGATAGCCCTTGATATGTGCAGGGATACCCACCTGATGAATGACCTGAGTGACCTGAGCCTCGATATCAAAATCACCGTCGGTTGAATAGACCTTGTCAACCTCCCCTTTATCGACGAGTCGGTTAATGCGGAATACGAGGCTCTCGTATTCAAATGGCTTGATAACACAGCCGTCTGCACCAAGCACAAGCATTTCCTCAATAAGCTTACGGTTATTGATTCCCGTCACAATGAGAAACGACGGACGGTAATCGGCGGATATTCTATGAGCCTCCTTGATAAGACTGCCTGCATCAAGTCCCGGATACCACAAATCCGTGATGACAACGTCAGGTCTGAAGCGCTTTATTGCACCGAGTGCCTCGGAGCCGTCACCGCTCTCTCCTACCACGTCAATTCCAAGCTTTCTTAAATTATCCGCACAAACGTATCTGTAATCGTTGTTTGAGTCAACTATGTAGACCTTTATTCTTCTGTTCATTTTTCTTTCCCCCATATTTTATTTCTTTTTTGCGGTGAATAGATATTACCATATTTTTCCATATTAATCAAGTGGGTTTGATAAATTTTTTCCAGTTTTTTCCAATTTCGTCTTTTTCAACAGTAATCGCGCCAAGATTTCGATTATATTCCACGAAAGTATTAAAACGATTGTCGAAATGACTTTTTCATAATACAAAAAAAGCCTTTTACGGTTTTATTCTACCGTAAAAGGCTCTTGTTTTTTTGTAAAATCAAGACAGATTGGATAACGTATCCGTCAGTTTATATTATCAATAAGCCACTCAAAAATCTCGCGGATTTTATAAAGCTCGTCCTTCTTGTTTTTCTCCTGCCACTTCTCACAGAAAAGGTCCAACCACTCTCGAGTGCTTGTGATACGCTTGATGGGATACCCCTGAAGAAGCCCCATATATTCATACATTATCATAATTGCCTCTGTGCAAAGACGCATTTCGACAGATGAATCGTGATCGTTTGGAGGAATTTCTCCCATAATCGTTTTATATTCACGTTGAGCGTTATAAACGTCATACTCGGTAATGAGAGGCTCAATATTGCGGTTATGCATCTTGTCAAAGCAAGCCCTTGCAAAATCACTCCAAAGAAGTGGTCGGTGCATCTCATTGATACGGCTGTGAAGCTCAAAGCCGGTTGGATACTTATAGAGATGCTTATTGACCGCCGAATGCACCTCGTCAGTGTCGTCGGTTTCAACGTCCCAGGCTACCGCGCCTCCGAATACAACTCCGTAAAGGGACATATCAATGCTTGCAAAGTTGCCCCAGTCTCCCCAGTTCGTGTTAAGCATACCGCGGCATCCGTACTTCATACCAAAGCCTATTATCCTCTTGATAATCGGTACAGAAAAATGAATTGCCTCACACATTCTGCATTGTGAACAAACGCTCGGTCCTACTATATGAAGTCTTCCGTTGAATCTCTCAAACAGATATTCCTCTGCACCCTGATTGTAATTCCACTTTATAAACATAACGTCACGGGGAAGCTTATCAAGTGCCTCAGGATGCTCGCGTGCAATGTCTCCCCACATCATAACTCTTTTTCCGTAGCTCTTTACGTGATTTACAATTTTTGTAACAAAATCGACGTAAAGCTCAACGTAATCGCATCCCTCTTCCTCAAGTGCTTTGAGGTCGAAGGTCTCGTCGCAGCAAATGTTTACCCATTCACTCTTAAACAACGGAATATACTCGTCAAACAACGACTTTATAAGCTCGATGCTTTCGGGCTTTCTCGGATCTATCGTGTGGTGTCTGCCTCTTACCTTCCAGGTGGTATCGTAGGATATATCCTCGGTGTGACATCTTAAATGCTTGTAGCGGTCATGCTCAAGAAGAGCAAAAAGATGTCCGAAGCAAGAAAGGGACGGTTGAAAATCTATGAAGTTATCCTCACAGTAATCTCTTATCTCAATTATCTCGTCGGCGGTATAATAACCCGTATTCTCCTTGATTCCCTCATACTGTGAAAAGTCGAAAACGTGCTCAACGTAAATTTGAAAAACATTGTGCTTGGTCATAGCAAGCACGTCAATAAGCTTCTTGAGAGTTTCAACCTTGGGTATCTTTCCTCTTGTTACGTCGTGATAGTAGCCTCTGAATTCAAGGTCGGGAAAGTCCGAAATATAAAGACAGGGCACGTTTCGGTGTGCGAAAATCTGCTTGAGCGTCTGCAAGCCGTAAAAAGCGGCTCTCGGGCTGTCTGCGGTAAGCGTAATTTTATCAAGGGTAATTTCAAGCTCGTATTTTTCACCCTCTTCGCCCTTGATATCAATTTCGAGCCATACGCCTTTTTCATCGGCGGGCAAGGTGCCTATAACACGGTCAAGCCTCGGGTCAAGTCCTTTTGTATGACCCGAAATAGCCTTTACGGGTAAAAAGTCTCTTTTTTGTTCAAGGTATTTAACCTCGGGAATAAGTTTCAACATATTATTTCTCCTTTATTCATCCGTTTCGGAAATCATCATATCTACGCCGTCAAGCGTGCATTGTATAAAAGACGAGCGCTTGTTAAACTTGGAGGAGTCGCACAGAAAAATCCTTTTCGCACTGTTGCCGAGCATTGAATTTCTCACGTGAATTTCCTCCTCGGTACAATCACTCAAGACTCCGTCCTCCGAGATAGCCTTGGTTGAGAAAAAGCATATATCGGCAAAAATTCCTTCAAATGTCTTCTGCGCGTAATTGCCTATAAGACAGTTGGGATTCTTTCGGCTTACGATACCGCCCGAGGAATGAAGGGTTATATCGGTGGAAGAAAGAAGGGTGAGTATTTCAAGGTTATTAGTTACAACCGTCAGACTCTTGAAATCCATAAGCTCACGGGCTAAAAAGAATGACGTTGAGGATTGGTCAAGAAAAACGACGTCTCCCTCTTTGACGAGCTTTACAGCCTTTTTAGCAATTTTCTCCTTCTCCGTAGCTCTGTTATGTGCTCTGGAAGAGAAGGCGCTGACATTGGTGTTGGAGCGTATGACCTCTGCCCCTCCCCAGCTTCTGTACACAAGACGGCGTTTTTCCATATCGTCAAGGTCACGTCTGACACTTGAAGGGCTGGTATACAAGAGCTTGCTTATCTCCTCAACACTCATAAAGCCGCGCTCGGACAAAAGGTTATATATTTCGCTCTGTCGCTCGCTTTTAAGCATATATTCTCCTTGCTCATTTTTGACAAAATAAGCATATTTTTTAAATAATGTGCAGAAATTTGCTCATTTTTTCAAAAATAGTTGATTATTGTTGACACATTTATTATAATACAGATAAAGATATTTGTAAAGGGGTAAATTGTATGGATATTAACGAATTACTTCGCGGTGTGGATTGCTCCTGCGGACGCCATCACGCCTGCGACATCAAATGCGTTTGGGTTGAAAAGGGAGCGGTAGCTCATCTTACAGAGCTTTGCCGTGACTACAAGAGCATTATTCTTGTGGCTGACGAAAACACCTACGGCGTTGCAGGTGAAAGCGTTGAGAAATACGCTAAAATTTCACGCTCGGTTATTTTCTCGGGCAAGACGGTGCTTATTCCCAACGAGGAGGCAATAGACCGTGTGACCGAGTCGCTCGGTGACTCCGACCTTATAATCGGTATTGGCTCGGGCGTTATTCAGGACTTGTGTAAGTACGTTTCGTTTAATTCTGAAATTCCTTATTATATAGTTGCTACCGCACCTTCAATGGACGGCTACGCTTCAACGGGCGCGGCAATGATAACGGGCGGTATGAAGGTCACCTATTCAGCAAAGGTACCCGAGGCAATAATTGCCGACACAGATTTTCTCACCACCGCACCTCTCGAAATGATAAAGGCGGGCTACGGTGACATCATCGGTAAATATTCCGCTCTCTGCGATTGGGACATCGGACACATAGTAAACGGTGAATATCTCTGTCCCGAGATTTACAAGCTTACGATGGATCTGGTAGAAAAGGTTTTACCGCTTGCGGAAAAGCTTCTTGAAAGAGATGCTGAAAGCGTAAAGACGCTTATGGAGGCACTTGTGCTTGTTGGAATTGCAATGAGCTTTGCAGGCAACTCCCGTCCCGCATCGGGAAGCGAGCATCACCTTTCTCACTTCTTTGAGATAACGGGTATTATTGACGACGAAAAATATCTCCCTCACGGAATTGACGTTGTTTATTCAACCTACGTTACCTCACTTATCCGTGAGAAGCTTATTAACAAAAAATTCCCCGACAAGCGCTTTGTTGAAGAAAACAGAGATGCAGAAATACGCAGAGTTTACAAGAGTGTTGCAGACGGATGCATCGCACTTCAGAAAAAGCTTGGTACTTATGAAGCAGACAGAATCCCCGCATACCTTGAGCATGAGGAAGAAATCAAGCAGCTCTTCAGAAACGTCCCCAGTGCAGAAGAAATCAAGACTATGATTGAAAGAATCGGCCTTGATATGAATGAATTTTATTCCACGTATTCAAAGGACAAGCTTCGTGATGCAATTCGATATGCAAAGGACTTAAAGGACAGATACACTGTTCTTTGGATGTGGTATGATATGTTCGGATTGGAGGAAATATTATGATAAAGGTTATTGCAATGGACCTTGACGGTACACTTACCCAGCACAAGACTCCCATGACTCCCGAATGCCGTGCAACGCTTGAGGCACTTTCAAAAAAGTATAAGCTTCTTATGGCAGGTGCGGGAATGTGTCGCAGAATATTCAATCAGATGGAGGGCTTCCCTATTGACATTCTCGGCAACTACGGAATGCAGTACGCGGAATACAATCCCGAAACAAAGGATATCGACATAATCTTCGACGAGATAAAGGAATGTGACCGTGACAGCGTTGAGGCGCGCGTTACCGCTCTTCGTCAGAAATACGGCTTTACGGAATTTCGCGGAGACAACGTAGAGTATCACTCATCAGGCTGTGTTACCTTCCCCATTCTCGGTACTAAGGCAATTCAGGAGGACAAGCTTGCGTTTGACCCCGACCGCGCAAAGAGAAGAAAGATATACGACGACGTGGTTGCAACCTTCCCCGAATACAACGTATTTATCGGCGGTTCTTCCTCGTTCGATATGGCTCCCGCTCCCTTTAATAAGGCGTGGGCTCTCAAGAAGTGGTGTGATAATAACGGATACCGTCCCGAAGAGGTTGTTTACGTAGGTGACGATTACGGACCCGGCGGAAACGACGAATCGGTTTACCTCTCCGATTTCGGCTACATCACCATTGACGATTACAGAGACTTCCCCGAAAAAGTAAAGCATTTGCTTTAAAAAAGCAGCTTGCAGCCACCGGTAATTCTCGCCTGTCTCAATCTATCATACACTCAAGCGAAGTAAAACGGCGAGGTTCTGTTAAATGCAATTTCTTAGTGGGGCTGTTACGCTCTTCTCTGCAAATTTTAATATGTTCTGAATATTTTTTAACTCAATTATACTACAAAAAAGACTATGTCTTCTCCTTTGGGAGATGTCATAGTCTTCTTTTTTAGGGACTTTTTTACAGCCCATTCTATTCCACAATTCCGATATAGCTTTAAAAGGTTTATATTGTAATTTCAAATATTCTCGCCTGGTAATCCTCTGTGAAATACACCGACAAGGATGTCTCGTCATATGAGAACTTGGTTTCAAGTGAGAGAGGAAATGCTACCTTTACCTCTTTCACCTTTACATCAGACAAGGGGATGTTTATCTTACGCTCACCGCCAAGATTCCAAACGGCAAGATAAAGCTTCTCGTCTGTGATTAGACCCGACGCGAGATGCTTGTCTCCAAATCGTGCGTATCCAAGAGGCATATAAGGCAACGCCTTCAGCTTGTCCTCTCTTATTCTGTCATAGAAATCAACTCCTTCTCTTATGAGAGCACGCTTTTCAGCGTCAAGAAGATTGATACGGGAGGCAAGATGTATTCTTCCGAGGACAGCGTTGACCATATTTATTGCCACACGTTCCATTGACACCTTGTCATTGACAGAATCTTCATTTTCGGGATCATATACACTAATATCGACAGGGTAACTCCAGACCGCCGCCTGCTCGGGAAGTACCGAGGCGAAAATATTGGCGGTAATATAGGGGTAATGGTCATAGCGTGTCTGGTCGGAGGTGGAAATAACGCTGAACATTGAAAGTGCCTTGTAATCTGTTCTCATTCCTCCTCCGAAGCAATCCTCAAATATTACATCAGGATATTTCTTCATCATCTCGTCTACCCAACCAAGGAAAGCCTCGATGTGCTTTTCAAGTCCGTCACCCATAGAAGTGGCTCCACGATCACATCCGAAGCCGGCGTTGGGACACCCGTCGAATTTGATATATTTACAACCCAAGTCATTTACCATACGGTCAATGGTAGCCGACATATAGTCACGAACCTTCTGCTGACGGAAATCAAGAAGATAAGCCGTATCATTTGAGATTTTCTTGCCGTTTCTTGTCAGGAAGCATTCGTCACCGTAGTAATCAATCATATCATAATTCTCGTTACCGACAACCTCGGGAGCGAGCCAAAGACCGAGCTTAAGACCCAGTGAATTGAGATAGTCCGCCGTTGCCTTAATTCCCTCGGGGAAGCGTCCGAGGTCTTCCTTCCAAGTGCCAAAGAAATGATATATCCTTCCGTTGCATTCAACGGAATTGTGCCAACCGCAATCGATAACGTAGTATTTACATCCCGTTTCGGCAATATAAGGAGCGAGAGCTCTCGTGCGGCTTTCGTATGGATCATCCCAGGAAAGGTGCATATATTCGTTGAATATAGAAGGTAGTTCCCTGTCTTCCTCGTTTTGTGCCTTGATGTGGCGGCGGTATTTTGTCATCTCGCCAAGAACGCCGTTAAGACTCTTGCCGTAAGAGAATGCCGCCGGGACGGTGGTATAGCTCTCCCCTGCCGCAAGCACCTTGTTCCAAGCGTGACGGATCGCAGTAGGACCACCGAGCTGGAGCTTGAATTTATCGTCGCTTATAGTGACCTGATAGAACCAATCGTAATAGGACTCTATCTGGAACATCAAAAAGTCCCCGCTGACTCGGTTTTCGAGAATGCCCTGAGGGATGTTTTCGTAAGCCGAGGCGTTACCGACGTTCACCACCTGAAAGACTTGATTCTTCCAACAAAAGCCGAGATCGTAAAAGCTTCTCACGTCGGGCATAGATTCGGTGTAACGGGCATTGGTAAACTTATGAAAATACCAATCCTTATTCTCGGTCTCCCAATTGTCGGCAAAGCTGAAGCCAAAGGTATTTGCCATCTCAATGCAAAGGGGCTCTGTTCCGATATTCGTCACGGTATTAGTGACACGAAAGGCATTCGTGTCGCCATAGGACTCAAAGCGAGACGTTACCTCGACAATATCTGAACGCTGAACGATGGTCAGAACGCCGTCCTTCTCTGTGTGGCTTACATATCTGATTGCAGCGGTCGCCTTTGTGTCACAAAGTCTGTTGGTACCGCTTGACGATCCACCCGCCACGTCAAACTCACAGAAAACAGGGCCTGTGGATTCCTTGTGGTTCCACGCCACAAGTGTGTCCTCGAGAGATGCTTCATTTTTCGTATAATCGATATGATAAAGCTTTGTAAGATATACTTTGCCGTCATTTGAAACGGTAAACGTAAGTCCACCAAATTCGATTTTTTTCATAATTTGCTTCTCCTGGCTACGTAATTAAAAGCACGGTACACTGTTTGTAGCTTCTCACGTCTCTAATGCATTCCCACTTGTTATATATTGTCAGACTTGGCAATGGTTTGCAAGAGAAATAGCAAAAATTCCGCACTTGCATATAGGATTTTTTGAGATGTGTTGACAAAACGATGCCTCTGTTTCTTTTGTTGGATCAGCTTGGCAATTCGTATTTCGAGGCTTAACGCAGTATTGCGACTGTCATACCCCGGCAAAGAGAAGCGAGCAAGACAAGGCATCGAGGGTAGAAATGCCGATGGAATACTTTTCGTATTTCGAGACTTTTCTATCCCGATGATAACGCAGTATTGCGACGCTTATCTGAAGTCGGTCATCTGAAGTCGGTTATCTTAGCCAACCCACCCTCCGCAGTCTCTCTGTACGACGGTAATAGATCACGTCCCGTTTCGCGCATTGTTTCTACGACGTGGTCAAAGGATATTTTACGGGTATCCCATAAAAACGAGGCGAGGTTTACCGCGTTTATGGCACGCATTGCGGCAACGGCATTACGCTCGATGCAGGGTATCTGCACAAGTCCGCAAATAGGGTCGCAGGTAAGACCCAAGTGATGCTCGATTGCAATTTCAGCAGCATATTCGATTTTGTCGATATGCAAATCAAAAAGCTCACCGAGAGCAGCGGATGCCATTGCACAGGCAGTACCGATCTCCGCCTGACAGCCGCATTCAGCGCCCGAAATGGATGCGTTGGTTTTTATAAGATTGCCGATAATTCCCGCGGTAGCAAGGGCGTGAAGCACCTTTTTGTCGGAGAAATCGTTTTTAATTTGCTGATAGTAAAGCACGGCGGGTAAAACGCCTGCCGCACCGCAGGTAGGAGCGGTGACTATCGTTTCGCCCGATGCATTCTGCTCACTTATCGCAAATGCATAGGAGCAAACGAGTCGGTTTTCACGGGTTTGGTTGCTTTCATCAAGATGCTGATTGTTGTAAAGAGATTTTGCCTTCTTATGCACTCCGAGACCGCCGGGAAGTATGCCTTCGTCATTTAATCCACGCTTGATAGATGCCTTCATCGTATCCCAGATTTCCTGCATATACTCCCAGAAATCGTCTTGCTCGTTTTCCTCGACGTATTGCCAGAGACGAATGCCTTTATCTTGACAATAAACTGCTATGTCGTGAAATTTCGTTTCGGCATACGGAGAAAACACCTCCTCTGCACGCTCTCCGTCAAAAAGAATCTTTCCGCCGCCGACGCTCTTTACACGGGCGCGGGAAAGCTCCCGTCCGTTTTTAAGGGCTACGATATCCATAGTGTTGGGATGAGGAATAACGGTATCATTCAGATTGAACTTGACCTCACACGGAATGGGGGCAAGAGTCTTTTTTATAACCTCGTCAGTGCCGTGTCCTCTGCCCGTTTTGGCAAGTGAGCCGTAAAGAGTGATACGGAACAAATCTGCCGTCGGAAATCTCTCTCGCATTATACAGCAAGCCTTTTCGGGACCTATCGTATGTGAGCTTGAAGGACCTCTGCCTATGCGGTAAAGCTCCTTTATAGACTCCATTCGGGTATAGCTTTCACGGACGTAGCCCTCGTCACTTGTGTCAAAAAGGTCTCCGACCTTAATATTAAAAATCTTTGCAAGCAACACGAGATGCTCGGAGGACGGAATCGACAAGCCGTTTTCCCATTTTGATATGGCACGGTCACTTATACCGAGAAGGGTAGCAACCTCCTTTTGAGAGAGATTGTAATTTTTTCTGAATTCACGGAATTTATCCGGTAAAAATTTCATATAAGTCTCCATTTAGCCTTTTTATTTTAATTATTTCCAAATTCACTGAACTATAAAGGCTTGCAGGTAATTTTCAAAGTAAAACGCTTCAACCAACGGTTGACGTCAAAGCTGCCAGTTTATAGGCTCCTGACCGCTTGCGACGAGTATCTCGTTACAACGTGAAAAGTGATGACACCCAAAAAATCCGTTATACGCAGACAATGGACTCGGATGCACCGTTTCAAGCTTTCGGTGGAGAGGATTATCAATAATTTTTGCCTTGGCGCGTGCATTTGCTCCCCACAGTAAAAACACAACGGGTGTTGTCTTTCGGTTAAGCTCGGAGATTACTCTGTCGGTAAACTCCTCCCAGCCCATACCCTTGTGGGAATTGGGGCTTCCCTCCCGCACCGTCAGAACGGTGTTAAGCAAAAGCACACCCTGTTCAGCCCAAGAGGTAAGCTCACCGTGGTTGACGGGCTTGAAGCCTACGTCGGTCTCGAGCTCCTTGAAAATATTCTTGAGCGACGGAGGAGGCTCGATGCCACGCTTTACGGAAAAGCACATTCCGTGAGCCTGACCTTCTCCGTGATACGGGTCCTGACCTATGATGACCACTCTCGTTTTTTCAAAAGAGGAGCATTTTAGAGAATTGAAAATATCGTTCATATCAGGATAGATAACACGGGTTGAATATTCCTGCTTCA
The DNA here is from genome assembly GCA_017558945.1 of Clostridia bacterium. GTDB lineage: Bacteria > Bacillota > Clostridia > Oscillospirales > SIG627 > RGIG6353. The sequence continues at coordinate 2,640 of JAFYTG010000002.1, read as the reverse complement.
AAAAAGCACGAAGCCTTTTGTAATAGGGCTTTTCGAACTCATCTGCGAGTATTTCATCCCAATCGTTTCCGAAGCTTACCACGTTAATCCACCTTATTGCAATTTTCTATGATATAGTTATATATTGCGGAATTGTCCTTGACACCGTTGCCGAGCACAAGTCCGTGAGGATGATGACCCCTGCCGTATACACCGATAACAGTAAGAAGATCTGTACCCTCGTAAGCTTCCTCGAGAAGTCTGCCGTTTTCATTCCAGTTGACCGTCATATCCTCCTGACCGTAAACCATTATGATACGAATTTTGTTTTTAACGAGAGTATCCGCCATACAAATGGGATGCTCGGTGAATCCGCAAAGCTTATACCTTTTCATATCGGGATAGGCCTTTAAAAATTCCAAATCCCATACTCCTTTGTTCCTTTCGGGGTCAACACCGGGCCATGACGTAAAATTCAAAACGGGAGCATCAATGAACATACAAGCAATAAGCTCGGGATAAAAGCCCGCAAAGCGTACTGCGTGTGCACCTCCGCAGCTCATTCCTACTGGCACGCACTTGTCGCGAAGTCCGTAGGTCTCGCTTATATATTTAACGAATCTCGCCTTAACGTCGCAATCACTCTTGGGGGCAACGCGGGAGTCGTTTTTTACGTAACAAAGGTGAAAACCTCTTTTTACAAGATTTATCTCAACGTCGGGAAATGCGTTCCAGTATTCAGTTTTGAGAGCCCAGTTGCCTTTCTCGTCCTTTTCCTCTGGAAATACGATTATTGCGCGTCTTCCTTCAAATTCAAATTCCTCAGCCTCAAAGCCGTTCCACTCAAATTTCATATCATTAAATCCTCTCACACTAAAGATGTATCAATTGTACATAAAGATAATAGTTTTGTCAATTGAAAAAAGCCATATTTTCAAACCGTGTATTCGGGCACAGCATCGTAGCAGGACACGGTAAGGGCGGCAATTTCCGATGCGTGGGAAAGACACCTGTCAACCCCTTCGCCTCTCATATAGCTCCAAAGAAAAGCCGCAGAAAAGCTGTCGCCCGCGCCTACCGTTGAAACAACGCTACAAGGCTTTGCCTTAACAAAATAAAGTCTGTTTTCAAGCGAGGAATGAGCTACGGCACCCTTTGAACCAAGGGTTATGATAACAACCCTTATCTGCTTATAGCGTGACTCAAGCTCAAGACAGACCGACTCAAGACCCGTATTTTCAACGCCCACGGCGGCAAGCGTTGTATCAAGCTCCTCTTCGCTGATTTTGAGAATAGTTGCGTTATTCAGCACCATTTCAATGCTGTCTCGATCAAAAAAAGGAGCACGAAGATTAATATCACAAAAAATCTCGCGAAAATTTCCGCTTTCAAGCGTTTTATTAAGTGAAATGCGGTTGTGCTCCCCCCTCAGCGCAAGAGTTCCGAAATACAAAACGTCAAAAGTCTTCGTATCAATGTGCGGAATACAATCCCACGCAACGTCGGTTTTCAGATTATATGACGGGGTAGAGCTTTCATCAAGAGTCACCACACAGCTACCCGTTTCCTTATCGGGAAGTCTTTTTACAAGGTGTGTTCCGACTCCCCATTTTCCGAGTATTTCAAGAGCTTCGTCACCAAGAAAATCGCAACCGACAGCGGACAGCATCTCCACGTCACCTCCGTGACGGGCAAGATGTGCGGCAAAGTTAAGCGGTGCGCCGCCTATATATTTTTTATCGGGATAAACGTCCCAAAGTATTTCACCGAATGACAGTACCTTCATTTTAAATCCTCAACAAGCGTACTTCTCTGTTTTCAAAATAGCATATATTTTCAAAGCCGACATCCTTTGCAAAGGCTATCGCCTTATCAAAATTGACAGAGGCGTTTTCAGGAACGTGAGCATCCGATCCAAAGCTTATAAGCCTTCCGCCGAGAGAGTAATATTTTTCTATTATTTTACGGCTCGGCATAAAATCGTTTAGCATATCAAAGCTTGAAGTGTTTATTTCGAATGCTTTTTTATCCTTTATCACACGTCTGAGTATCTCCTCTATCTCACCGTCAAAGCGAGCCGGATCAACGCTGCGGCGATACTTTCCGACGATATATCGCAGCGGACAGGTAAGATGGGCAAGGATATCAAAATCAACAGTATCAAGAAGCATTAAAACGTCTTTAAAATATAATTCAAGATAAGAATAAATCCAATCTTGTGTAGGCTGTGAAAAATCTATTCTCGAATAAGGTTCGGGATGCTCAGGGCACCTAACAAGATGTACAGAGCCTATAATCAAATCAACGTCAAAGGTATGTTTCTTATAAACCTCGGGAACCCAATATACCTCACTAACCTCCACGCCTGAGAGCACCTTGCATTTACCGTCGTAAATTTCCGAGAGTCTGTGTACCTCAGCGTTTGAATTACGTATGGGTGTAAAAACATCGTAATCCATATAAGAATATACGTCAAGATGATCTGTTACCGCAAAAATTTCAGTTCCTTTATTTATCTGTGAAAGAAGCATATCTTCTATTTTACAAGTTGAATCATGAGAAAATATTTTTTGTGGATAATTATAAGCAAGTTAGAAATTTGGCTAGGATTATATGATGAATATTGATACATTCCTTATGTTAATTTGGAGTGTTTGAGTT
>JAFYTG010000086.1 GCA_017558945.1 Clostridia bacterium | reverse complement strand
TTCTTTTCCTCAATTCTGTCCTCGCAGGAAATAAGCACCTGACGAGCCATCTCACAGACGTCGAAGGAGGTCTTGACAAGCTTCTTATCCCCCGCCTGAAGACGAGTTATATCAAGAAGAGAGCTTACAAGCCTTGACAGTCTCTTGACCTCGCCCGAGACTATTCCGAGGTAATGCTCCTGCTTTTCGGGAGGAATAGCACCCGTCAGAATACCGTCGATAAAGCCCGATATAGTAGTCATCGGCGTACGAAGGTCGTGAGAGACGTTGGAAATAAAGGTCGTTCTGTTCTCCTCCATCTTCTCAAGACTCATTGCCATATTATTAAACGCCGTAGCAAGCTCGGCTACCTCGTCGTCGCCTCTCACGGGCACGCGGACGTCAAAGCGTCCTTGAGCAAAGCTTTTAGCCGCACGGCTCATTTCCTTCAGCGGCTTGGTCATACGCTCACCAATAAAATAGACCGCAACGACCGAGACTAAAAATATCCACAAAACCGTCATAGCTATACTCGAACCGAGCGATGCTATAATCGAGTTTCTGCTTTCAGAGCAGATGAATATCGCGCCCAGCATTTCACTCGAGGCATCAAACTGATTTATGTCACCTCGATGAGAGGGCATAAGATATATCGGACGGATACAGTTTACGTAACGCGAGGAAAACATTCCGTCGAGATTAGAATAAGAGTACTCGCCCCACGCTCCGTTATAAACCGCTTCAAGCACGGTTTGAGATACAGTCCCTTTAACAACGCTGTCGGGGTCGTCACTCTTTACTATAACGTTGCCGAAGCGGTCGGTGATGAATATTACCGAGTCGCTGTTTTCGGCGTTACGGTTCAGAATATCGTTTATCTGCACGCCCTCACTCTCAAGCATACTGCCAAAGCCGATGTGCCCCATACGCATGGATACGTTTATCATCGAGCCGATGCTCTGTGCGGTGTTTTCCATAAGCCTCTGCTTCATTGTGAACTCATACTCGTTAACAATCGAGGTGAGCATAACCGTGAGAGCTGAAAAGCTTACAAAAACTATTATCATAAAGGCGGCAACGTATTTTCGGTTTATCTTTTTAAACACTTCAAAACCTCTTATAAAAGCTCAAACTTGTAGCCAACGCCCCAAACGGTCTTGAGTATCCACTTATCCGACACGCCCTCAAGCTTCTCGCGAAGACGCTTTACGTGAACGTCAACCGTTCTTGAGTCACCGAGGTAATCAAAGCCCCATACCTTGTCAAGAAGCTGGTCACGGGTGAAAACTCGGTTGTAATTGGAGGCAAGGAAGTGGAGAAGCTGAAGCTCCTTGGGAGGAATTTCAATAACCTTACCGTTTATCTTAAGCTCATATTTCTGAATGTTTATCTCGATATTTTCAAATCTTACCGTCTCATCGTCAACGTCCTTACCCGAGTTGGTATAACGGCGGAGCACCGCCTTAACTCTTGCGGAAACCTCCTTCATATCAAAGGGCTTTACGATAAAATCGTCTGCACCGAGCTCGAGACCGAGCACCTTGTCAAAGACCTCTCCCTTTGCCGTTATCATAATGATAGGCTTCTG
>JAFYTG010000006.1 GCA_017558945.1 Clostridia bacterium | reverse complement strand
GAGACAGTTCTGCGTAACTATTGCAGAAACCGAGGTGATAATTAATATTGCAGACAAATCAAGTACGCCTCCTTTTGCTTTAAATATACCACATTATTACCTTATATTCTCTTGACATTTCGTCAAATAATATGGTAAAATCGTCAAAAGAGGTGATTGAAATGAACGAGGGTAAAATACAAAGCTTCAAGCTGCCCAAGGTTCGTGAATTTGATTTTCAAATCAAGTACACTAAAACCGACAGATACTCGCATACTCACGAGATCGACCTTCATACCCATCGTGAATTTGAAATATACGTAAATCTTTCGGGTGACATATCCTTCCTGATTGAGAATAAGCTTTACGCTCTGACCCGCGGTGATGTTATCGTTGCCCGACCGGGTGAGCATCATCATTGCGTTTACCGAAGCGGTGAGGAGCACCGTCTTTTCTGGATATTGTTCGACTGTGAAAAAAATCCGTTTCTTACAAGCTTCTTTCGTGAGTCGGGGGTGAATTACGTTTCGCCGACGGAGAGTGCGAAAAACGAGCTTATTGAAATATGCACAAGGCTTATGGGGGATACTGAAAAGGAGGATAGACTCTATTATTTTTTGCGACTTCTCAGGCTTATCGAGGAGGGAAGCCGAGAGTCTGTTGACGGCAACAGAATGCCCGAGGATTTCAGGCTTATTCTCACCTTCGTTGATAAGCATATTGCCGAGGATTTAAAGGTTTCGGACATAGCACAGGAGCTTTTTGTCAGTACAAGCACTGTTGAGAGAAAATTCAAGGAGTACGTCGGTATGACTCCTCTTGATTATATACAAAGGAAACGGCTTTTTCTGTCGGCGGAGCTTCTGAAAAAAGGGGAGACGGTGCTGAACGCAGGTCTCGGAGTTGGATATACCGACAATTCTTATTTCATTCAGCTGTTTAAAAGACAGTTTGGAATTACTCCATATCAGTACAAAAAGAGCTTGCAAAATAATGAATGATAAATTTACTTGCTTTTTTGTACAATATATAGTATACTAATCAGAGTATGATTGCAGATTTTCAAAACATCAAAATGAAAGGAATTTATTATGAAAAAAGAAAATCTTACAACCACGAACGAAAAACGCAAATTCGGTATGCGTGACTGTCTTGCATATGCGGCGGGTGACCTTGGATGTAATATGAGCTTTGCACTCAAGGGAACTATGTCTATCTTCTGGACACAGTTTATGGGAATGGACCTTTGGTACGCACTCCTTCTCATCGTTGTTCAGGTATGGGATGCAATTAACGACCCGCTTATCGGCTCGATAATCGACTCGGACAAGCGTAAGTATAAGAGAAACAAGTTCCTTGCATACATTTGGGCAGGCTCAATCGGCTTGATTGTCGGCGGTGCTTGTTGCTTCCTTCCTTTCCCCAATGCTTCAACATGGGCAAAGGCTATCATCTTTATCGCAGGCTACGTTGTATGGGATGCCTTCTACACGGTTGCAAACGTGCCCTACGGCTCACTTCTCGGTCTTATCTCCAACGACGTCAAGGACAGAGCGTCTCTCTCCGCCTGGCGTTCGGTTGGCTCTATTTTCGGAAATATGCTTCCTATGGTTATTCTTCCCTTCATCATTTACGATGATAACGATAACCTTATCGGAGAGAGGGTATTCATTGCTGCACTCATTATGGGTGTGCTCGGATTTATCTGCTTCCAGTTTATGATCCGCAACACCGAAATACGTGTTGAGGATGAGGTAGAGCTCAAGGAGGACGCTCCGAGATTCAACGTTTTCAAGGCGTTTGTTAACTTTATGAAGAACCGTCCTGCAGTCGGTGCTACCATTGCCGCAATGGGTATGTTTATCGGTATGCAGGGTGCCGCTACCGCAGTTACGGTTATCTTCCAGTCCTACTATAAGAACGTACAGATTTCGGGTCTCGTACAGCTTTTTGCAATGATTCCTATCGTTTGCTTTACTCCTCTTGCAAGAAAGATGGTTGCAAAGTACGGTAAGAAGGAGCTTGCAACCTTCGGTTCAATTTGCTCGGTTGTTTCCGCCGCAGGTCTTTTTATCGTAATTCCCGATAACACGGGACGCGACCTCATTCTTTACATCGTATTCCAGCTTATCTACTCTCTCGGTCTCGGTATTTATTCTACTGTTTCCTGGGCAATGATGGGTGATGCTATCGACTACAACGAATGGAAAACGGGCAATCGTGAGGAGGGTACGGTATATTCACTTCACTCCTTCTTCCGTAAGCTTTCACAGGGTATCGGTCCTGCGCTTATTCTCGTTGTTATGGTAGCCCTCGGCTACGTTGGTGAAAACGAGGGTAATCAGGTTTGGCAGGTTGCAGTCAATATGCGTTACCTCGTTGCCGCAACCTATCTCTTCTCCGCAATTCTTCAATTTATCGGTCTCGGTCTCGTTTATAACCTCGACAAGAAGACTCTTGCCAAGATGAACAAGGAGCTCGGACTGTCTGAAGCGGACGGCGTTGCTGACTAAGACTCTTGAGGTGTTCGGTGAGAATCGAACACCTTCCTTGAATATGAAATAATTTTTGCAAAAGGAGATTTTTTGTGAGAACTGTTATAAATCTTAATGAAAACTGGCTGTTTGCCAAAAATACGACGGATGCACTCTGCCGTGAAGGAGAGCCTGTAAGCCTTCCTCATTGCTGGAATGCCGTTGACGGTCAGGATGGCGGAAACGATTATTTCCGTGGTCCTTGCCTTTATACAAAGACCCTGAAGAAGTCAGAGCTTCCCGTGTCTGACGAATATTATCTTGAGATCCGCGGAGCTAATTCCTCGGCTGACGTGTACGTCGGTGACAAAAGGCTTGCACATCACGACGGAGGTTATTCAACCTGGCGCGTAAATCTTACCGAGTCTCTCACCGATGAGACCGAGCTTTCTATAATCGTTGATAACTCTCCGAGCGACTCCGTTTATCCTCAGATGGCTGACTTCACCTTTTACGGTGGCTTGTACCGTGACGTCAATCTCATTTGTGTTAACAAGACTCATTTTGACCTTGATTACTACGGCGGTACAGGCTTGAAGATTACCCCTGCCGTTGAGGGTAAGAACGCAAGCGTTGAGGTTGAGGTATATACCACAGAGCTTTCGGAAAATCAGAGGCTTGTCTATACGATTTACGACAAGGAGGAAAACGAGCTTCAAAAAATCGAGTCGGACTCAAGGCTTGTGACCTTTGAGATAGAGAACGTTCATCTCTGGCACGGTAGACGTGACCCGTATCTTTATTGCTGTGAGGTTGAAATTGTTGAAAACGGTGAGGTGCTTGACAACGTCTGCAACCGTTTCGGATGCCGTAGCTTTAAGATTGACCCGAATAACGGCTTTATCTTAAACGGTGAGGAATACGCTCTTCGTGGAGTTTCACGCCATCAGGACAGATGGGGTGTCGGCAACGCGCTTCTGCCCGAGCATCACCGTGAGGATATTGAGCTTATTATGGAGGTTGGTGCAACTACCATCCGTCTTGCCCACTATCAGCACGACCAGTATTTTTACGACCTCTGCGATGAGAAGGGTCTTGTAATCTGGGCGGAGATTCCTTACATTTCAAAGCATATGCCTGCGGGACGTGAGAATACAATCTCGCAGATGACCGAGCTTATAACCCAGAACTATAACCACCCATCAATCGTTGTGTGGGGACTCTCAAACGAAATTTCCATCGGTGGCTCGGATGAGGACCTTCTTGAAAACCACAGAATACTCAACGACCTCGTTCACGAAATGGATAAGACACGTCTTACCACCATTGCGGCTGTGTCTATGTGCAAGCTTGATGACCCCTATCTTGAAATTCCCGACGTCGTTTCCTATAACCATTATTTCGGTTGGTATGGCGGTGACACCTCTATGAACGGCCCGTGGTTTGATAAATTCCACGAGGTACATCCTAACATTCCCATCGGTTGCTCCGAGTACGGATGCGAGGCACTCAATTGGCATACGAGTGACCCCAAGCAGGGTGACTATACCGAGGAATATCAGGCGTATTATCACGAGGAGCTTATCCGTCAGCTCTTCAGCCGTAAGTATATCTGGGCAACTCACGTCTGGAATATGTTTGATTTCGGCGCTGATGCAAGATGTGAGGGGGGTGAAAACGGTCAGAACCACAAGGGACTTGTCACAATGGACAGAAAGTATAAAAAAGACGCCTTTTATGCTTATAAGGCGTGGCTTTCCGACGAGCCCTTCGTTCACATAGCCGGCAGGCGTTACGTGGATAGAGTAGAGGATGTTGCAAGGGTGACGGTTTACTCCAATCTTCCCGAGGTTGAGCTGTTTGCAAACGGTAATAGTCTTGGAAAAAAGACTGCTCCCGATAGGTTCTTCCGGTTTGACGTCCCAAACGTAGGAGAAACAGAGCTTGTGGCTGTTTCGGGGGTATACAGAGATTACGGAAAAATACTCCGAAGAATATTCAAAATGAGTTGTCAAAGATGTCAGGAAATCTGGCCCCCTGACACCTTGACGAGGTGGAAACACCCCTTGAACTTTACGAAAAAACCGGTAAGATAGGGATATCCGTGATAATCTG
>JAFYTG010000085.1 GCA_017558945.1 Clostridia bacterium | reverse complement strand
CCGACGAGATTGTTATTGACGTGATGCTTGAAAAAGTAAGAGAAGGCCTTATTGAGCTTTAATAAAATAAGTGGCTGAAGCCTAAAAGCTTCAGCCACTTTTCAGGAGATAGGAAAAAATGCTCCGGAATGGACAAACCGAAGCCCGTCAGCGTACGAGTGTACGGTAGTGGCGAGGTTTGTTCAGAGCTAAAAACATATGATTTATTCGAGAAAACTCATTTTTGAGTTTTTACCTTTGCTTATGCTTTATTGTTTTTGGCGGTCTGGACTTTTTTTACATCTCCTTTGCTTTATTTCTTTAAGAATGAGAAAATACCCTTTTTCTTTGCTTCCTCACGGGTGATGTCACCAATGGTGTAGCCCGTCTTGGAAAGAGCCTCGCGAAGCTTATCGTCGGGAATATCCGTCTCGGTAAGAATCGTGGTCTTATTCTCCTTGTGAGAGGAGGTAACCTCAACGCCCTCAAAGGCTTCCTTTATAGCTTCATTCGTGTGAGCCTCACATCTGGGGCACTTCATACCCTCTACTTCAATTACGATCTTAATCATTTTGCTCCTCAATTTTAATCTTTCTTATATCGTTGCCCTCGAAGAAGTATACGCTGTATTCACAGAATAAACGGGAAACTATTCTTTCCTCATACTGACGGCGTATATCCTCTGCACTAAGGTTCGTTGTGATTATAACGGATTTTGACGCTACAAGCCTTGTATTTATAAGAGTGTAGAAATATGCGGTAGCCGAAGCACCTTTTATTTCCGTGCCCAGATCGTCGATAATAAGCAGGTCACAGTCAAAATATTTATCCGACGGCTTGACCACGCTTTGTGAAAAGCGGTCTCGCTCAAATGCCGACAGAATGGTTTGTGCGCTGTCGTAGACTACCGAAAAGCCCTTTGCAATGACCCTCTGCGCAATTGCGCTTGAAAGATGTGTCTTTCCGAGTCCCGTTGAGCCGAGGAATAAAAGTGACTCTCCCGTTTTACCGTTAAAGCTGTCTGCATATGCGCGACATTGCTCAAGGGTATCGCTCATTGAGATCCTTGCCTTCGCAGGATAATAGTCAAGAGAGAAGGTCTCGAAGGTCTGCTTGTCAAGATATCTTCCGAGTCCCGATGCTCTCACGTTCTTTTCTGCGATATGCTTTTTAAGGCAATCGCACATAATATGTCTGATATAGCCTGTATCCGAGCATTTTTCACAGTGAAAATGAGGTCTTGTATAATCCTCGGGATATCCGTTTTCAATAAGGAGTGCCTTGCGCTTTTCCTGAAGAAATGCAGTAAGACCGCCAAGCCTTGAGAATTCCGCCTCACGTTCAACCTCGGGTAACATTCCTGCACGGAAAAGCTTCAAGCCCGTTTCAGAAAGCTCCTTGTCTATTACCGCTATCTCGGGAATTGCGGAATAGACCTCCTGACATCTTGTCTCCGCCTCTCTGATAGCCGTTTCACGTCTGTTTTCAAAAGCCTGCTCACTCATCGGCTTGCTCCCTCTTCTTGTTCTTGGTACGCTTTATCGCGGAAGCAAAATAGTCGTCCGAGTCAAAATCTGCCTTTTCGCTCTTTGCTACCGTCGAAGGCTTGGTATCACCGGCGTCAACGTCTTCTTTTGTCTTAAAGCCTGCGTTATGCCAATTTTCAAGTATTTTGTTCATATAGCTCATGCTTGCGTTACCCGTCTTTTCAACGGTCTTTTCGTAAGCGTAGGTGATAAGCTCCTCGGGGGATTTCCAATCGTTTTGCCAGCAGTTAAGCATTGCCTTCTCACGCGAGGTGAGAGTGCGCTGTCCGAGTCCCATAAGGCGTCTTACGTTACCCTCAAAGGTCTTTGCCGCCGCTCTTGCAAGAATGTATTCCTCTGCAAGCTCGTAGGTATTTATTTCTCTGTCCGCAAAATCAATAAGGAGCTTTTCTATGTATCTGAGATTGGGCTTGCCCTCTGTTACGCAATGCTCAATTCCCAGCATTATAACGTCGTAGGGAAGAAGCAAAGCCTCCTTGAAGGAGTAAAGGGTTGCAATATCGTTGCGGTTAAAGGTCTTGCCGAGGCTCTTTTGAGCAAAGTCCAAAAGGTTTGCAAAGTGCTTGTCGCTTGCCGCCTTTGCCAGCTCCTCGGAGGTATAGGTTGTGCGGTGAGGCTTTGCCTGTGTCTTGTCCTCGGTAGACTCAGCCTTTTCTTCAGGCTTTTCCTCATTTACGACCTTGGCGGGCTTTTCTGCACTCTCGGTTGTTTCCGACTCGTTTTCCACAAGCCCCGCACCTCTGAAGAAAGCCATAGCCTCAATAAAGGTTTCCTTGTCAATTCCCGCCTTTTCGCAGGCAGGCAAAAGGTCGCTTTCGGAAAGGTAGTCTCTGTCACGGCCCTCCTTGGCAAGAAGTATTAAGAGCTTAAGCTCGGATTCGGTTGCATTGGTAAGTGATTTCAATACGCTTTCAGGCAGAAAAATTCCCTTTTCTCCGGGCTTCTGCTTAAGTCGGAAGCGTAGCTTGCGCCGTGCCATAGTATACCTCCTTTCCGTGATTTTGATGGTAACATCTATTATACCCCGAAAAATCTCATTAGTCAAGTACGGATTTATGACAAAACCTGCTTCTTTGACTAAAAAAATCTCGAAAAAGTATTGCGCCGTAGGGCTATTTTTGATATAATTTAATATGTTAATTTTTTTCAGGAGATGATTTTACGACTAACCTTTCTCATTTCAAGCGTGGAATGAGAGATGCCTTTCCCGTTTTTCTCGGATATCTTGCGGTTTCCTTTACCTTCGGCATTGCCGCAAGAAACAGCGACCTTACGGTCTTTCAGGCAACTCTTATGTCACTTTTGAATCTTACGTCGGCAGGTCAGTTTGCCTCTCTCGGCATAATTGCTGCCTCTGCATCTTATTTTGAGATGGCGGCAACCCAGCTTATTATCAATCTGAGATATTCTCTTATGTCTTCAACTCTGTCGCAGAAGGTTGACACAAAACTTCCTTTTTTTCACAGAGCGATTATGTCATTCGGCGTAACCGATGAGATTTTTGCTCTCGGTGCAGGTGTACACGATACTCTCTCGCCGTTTTATTGCTACGGTATGATGGCGTCCGCTATTCCCGGTTGGACTCTCGGCACGTTTTTCGGAGTAGTGCTTGGCAACATTCTTCCAGACAGACTTCTCTCAGCACTCAGCGTTGCACTTTACGGAATGTTTATCGCAATTGTCATTCCTCCCTCCCGTCGCAACAAGGTCGTTGCGGGAGTTGTTGCTCTTTCAATGCTCGCATCGGCGCTCTTTACGTATCTTCCCGTTGTGTCGCAGATTTCCTCGGGCTTCAGAATCATTATTCTGACGGTAGTTATTTCCGCCGTTGTCGCACTCCTTTTCCCCGTTGAAGATAAGGAGGATGAAAATGCATAATATTTACGTTTATATTATTATAATGGCTGCGGTGACCTATCTTATAAGAGCCCTTCCGCTTACTCTTATCCGCCGTCATATCGACAACCGTTTTATACGCTCCTTTCTTTATTACGTGCCCTTCGTCACTCTTTCGGTTATGACCTTCCCGTCCATCATAACGGCAACCGAAAGCCCGATTGCCGCGGCAGTAGCCTTTGTAGTAGCGGTAGCGCTTGCGTGGCTTGGCAAGAGCCTCTTCGTCGTATCCGTTTCGGCGTGCGTCGTGGTATTTATTCTTGAATTGATTATCTAATATAGACAAAAAGCCTTGATTTTTTCAAGGCTTTGTCTATTTTTTAACGAAAATCGACAAAACTGTTGACAAAACGTTAAAAGCGTGATACAATGTTCGCAGAATTCAAGGAAGCCGTCGGAAAGCAATGACCGTCGGTGGAGAATACTCCGGAGAATCCCAAACGGGTGCCGAAGGTGCAAGGCGGTTTTTCGCCGAATCTCTCAGGCAAAAGGACGGAGCAGACAATAATATTGGTCTGTTATGTTTTTCCGGAGCTGTCATAAGACAGCTTTATTTTATTTTTAAGGAGGCTTTCAAAATGGAAGCAAAATTACTTAACATAGTTGCGACAGCTAATGCATATCTGTCCGACTATATTCTCATTGTTCTTCTTATTGGCGTAGGTCTTTTATTCACCATCAAGACCCGTTTCGTTCAGGTTCGTTGCTTCGGCGAGGGTATGAAGAAGGTTTTCGGTAACCTCAAGCTCAGCGGCGGTAAGAACAAGTCAGGTCTTTCTTCCTTCCAGGCACTTGCAACCGCTATTGCCGCTCAGGTTGGTACCGGTAACATCGTTGGTGCATCCGGTGCTATCCTCACAGGTGGTCCCGGTGCTATCTTCTGGATGTGGATAATCGCATT
>JAFYTG010000084.1 GCA_017558945.1 Clostridia bacterium | reverse complement strand
GACGCCATTGATCCCTCCGTTGGTCTTACCTCTAAGGCAGGCGGTCCTTACGCTAAGGAATGGGAGGGCAACTACGGCGACTACGCTCTCGTTACAAACCTCAATCCCGAAAATATTGAAGATAATCTCAAGCTCGCGGTAGACCTTGACATTGACCAGTACGATATTCATCAGGGCGCAGGCTCAACCTTCCGCCAGGGTGACTTCGTATTCGCTTATACAGATACGGGTACCGCAAAGGAATACTACGAGAAAATAGGCTCAAAGATTGCAGAAGCAGGTCTTAAGACGGGTCTTCACACCTATGCTTATTACATCGCATACAGTGCCGAAAACATTCTTAAGGAGCCCAAGTGGCAGAAGGATCTCGAAACTCTCGAGACCTACACTCTCCGTAAGAAGATGACCAAGTTCTCAAGAAACGCCGCAACAGTAGAGGATGCAACAGAGTTCGATATGACCTATACCTTCTTCTACAAGAACTCCCTCTACATTATGATTGATAATGAAATTATGAAGGTAGGTCAGGGTACCTCCTCGGGCTTTATCAACGTCGTACGAGGACAGTGCGGTACCTCACCTGCAGTTCACGAAGCAGGCGCTAAAATCTATCACCTTTCCGGATATTTCCAGATGTTCGTTCCCAAATTCGGCTCTGACCTCTTCTATCACGTAGCCGACCTCACCGCTCAGGCGTACAACGACGGTGGCTTCGATATGATTTACCTTGACGCTATCGACGGTATCGGACGTCATCTTCCCGAGGGTCATCAGCAGTGGTACTGGTTCCACAAGTTCGTACACAGAATCGTTTCTCAGTGCGACAGATATCCCATCCTTGAGACCTCCTCAGGCGCTCCACAGGAATGGAACGTACGCGGACGTACGGGTGCTTGGGATACCGCAAACAGATCCATCAAGAAGATGATTTACGAGCATATGAAGATCAATCTCGAAACGATGGAAAACAACATGAACACAACGCTCGGTTGGTTCTCCTTCTTCCCCGATGCATCTCCCACAGCCGGAATGAAGAATACTATGAAAAAGACCATATTCCACGATGACTTTGACGCTCTCGGTATGGGCGCACTTCTCTACGATATGTCCATAGTATTCAACCCCTTCAGCTATAAGTCAATAACGGAAAATCCCTTCCACTATGAAAACATCAAGTATTACACCGAAACCTATACCAAGCTTCGTAAGTCTCATTACTTCAACGAGGATGTAATAAATAAGGTTAAGGAAATCGGCGGTGAGTGGAGAGTTGTCGAAAAGAAGCAGGGCGAGTACGTATTCCAGCAGATGTACTACAACTACGCAAACCTCACCTATGCAAGTGATTACACGATTGACAGAGTAAAGGGCAATAACCCCTTCGACGCACAGATGCCCTTTATCAGAATTGAGTCACGCTACTCTACCCTCTTTGAGAACCCCATCACAATGTACGACTTCGGCTCTAACGCAATTTCCACAAGCGGTGGCGCCGTAATCATCGAAAAGAAGCTTCCCTCTCCCATTGATATGACTCCCAATATGGCTATGACCCTTCGTGTTAAGGGTACGGGCAAGGACGGAGACGCTCTTCTCCTTTCTATGATTGGCGGTACGGTATCGGGTGAGTCGGGCGGACGTGCAGACTACTTCGTTGACCTCAACTTTGAAGGCTGGAGAGACGTTGTTCTTCTCGACCTTGACAGCGCAGACTACGACCTCGACAAGTATTCCTTCTCGGGTATCGGCGTAAGAGGAATGCAGTACGCAACATACAGAACGGATGCTAATTACAGCTCAATTATGAATCTTTACATCCGACTCAGCGGTTCAACCGCGTATACCGCTCAGGTTGGTGAGCTTAAGGCGTACGCTCAGACCGAGGCTCCCATCAAGAATCCCACCGTTACCGTTGGCTCCTCCAAGGTAACCTTCAACTGTGAGATGAAGGGTGGCGAGTATCTTGAGTACGATCCCGAAACGGGCAAGGCAATCCTTTACCACAACGCAGAGCAGACCAAGGAGGAGATAACCTTCACGGGCACTCTCAACGTTGGCAAGGGTAACTTTGAGGCTATATACACAGCCGAAAAGCAGTCCGATGCACCTCTTCGTGCACGAGTAACACTCGGCTTCTTGGGTCAGGAAATCGGCAACAATTAAACACTCCTTGGAGACGGCTTTTGCCGTCTCCTTTTTTGTGCGAAAATTACAAATTTCATAATTGTACAAGAATTTTTTATCCATTTTATAAATATGAAAAATTTCAAACAAAAGCTAAAAAATAACAGCGTATGCCAAAACTCTGATTTCACATATCGATCTTCTAAAATCATACCGAATTATACAATAGACGTACAAAATTATACATTGACATTTGAAATTATTTATGATATAAATTAAATAATATATTAACAATGCAAGAGGAGTAAAATGATGAAAAAGCTTTTATCCGCAATTCTTCTTATTACCGTTATTGCATCGGTGCTATGTCTCACAGTATTCGCATCCGATGTTTTTGTCGGTGAAGACGAATTTACAATCGCAAGCTTCAACGGAATCAACACCTACATCAAAAACGACAAAAAAACCGAGGATCTTGAGCTTGCCGCAACCTGGCTCGCCGTAGAAAAGGATAATTTGAATTTGAAATACGTATCCTTCCTCGGTCAAATAGCATCAAAATGTCAATATACCGCAAATGAAATCATCACACAACAGAAGCTTACGCTGGATACGCTTATTCAGCTTAGCCTCGACGATCCTGATTGGAACAAGCAATACAAAAAATTTGCACAAGCGACTTCGATATTAAAGGATATGGATATACCAATGGGTGTCTCCCTCTCGGTATACGACTACGTTTCCTCTTCGTACGACAGGTCCAACCTTGCCAGTGCGCATTTCGGCGTTAAAGATATTATGCCCGAAACAACGTATTACGACTACCTTGACGATAACAACTATTGTGTCTTTGTAAACAACAACGATACGAAGTATATTATATTCCAGCTTGAGCTTTTCCCAAGAGCAGCTACACTTGATTGGTTCAAGAAAACGATGGAGTCCAATCCGGACCGATATGCAATCGTATGTACATCGTCTTTCATTGACCAGAACGGTGAAATGTATACAATGTGGGATTGGAACGACGGCTTTTCCCTTACCGGTACCACCGAGCTCAAGAGCTATCGTATCACCCATTTAGGCACTCCTCGTGACGGAGAAGGAGTGTGGGAATACGCCTTCGATGGATGTGACAACATCCTTGCTATAATTTCGAGTCACGTTAAAACCAGCGATATTATAGCCACAAAATTCAAGAACTCCAACGGCATCGAGGTTGCGGCTATCGCAGCTAATGCCGATATCGGAAGAAACGTTATGGCGCCTTCTGTTCTTATAACGAAGTTTTCCAAGGACAACAAGGAAATCACCTGCGCATGGGCAGAGGCTGAGGTCGGTGTAGACGAATCCACCGCGGTTACCATCAAGCTCAACAAAATCGGAACGCTTTCCGAAACTGTTTTGACCCTACCCTTCCCAAGATTGCAACGCAGAGCAACGGTGATAATAAAGCTTATATATTTGGATATGAGGGTAATACCTTCCGCCCCAACGCAAATATGACAAGAGCCGAGGCGTGTACGATTTTTGCCCGACTCATTCTCGGTACACAGAGCATCCCCGACGGATACGTAACACGCTTTACCGACGTGAAGACGGGTGACTGGTTCTACAATGCGGTTGCATTCCTCGACCAGACGGGATACTTCTTCCGCAATAAGAACACCGAATACAAGCCCAACGAACCCATCACCCGTGCAGAGTTCGTTGACCTGGCAAATAGCGCAAGCAGGCTTAGCAGTAATGACAGCGTTGAGTTCAGCGACGTTCCGAAGGACCATTTCTACTATATGTCAATTACAGCAGCTGCAAGCTCCGGACTTGTTAACGGCTACGAGGACGGCACGTTCCGTCCCGATAAAACGATAACGAGAGCAGAGGTCGTTACCGTCATCAACAGACTTTTAGGTCTTAACGCTTCCGAAAGAGCAATCAGCGTTGATAATCTTGAAAACGTCTTCGTTGACATTGGAACACACTGGGCAAAGCTTAATGTTCTTATGGCGTCAAACTCCAACGTTCACTCAAAGAGCTACTATGCGGCAAGCCTTGACGGAGTTACCAAGGAAGGAAACGAGTTCGTCTTTACAAACAAGCACTTCTCCTTCTCTGTTAATTCAAAGAACGGTATGGTTACGAAAATAATCAATCTCGCAACAGGTGAGGATGTTAATTCAAACGCGGTATCACCTCAATTCATTTACCTCACCACAAATGACGACACAAGAATTCTTCCCACTAAAATTGAATTAGTAAACAAAGCTCTCAAGGTCAGCTTCAAAGATGGTATATCGCTTTATCTTCTTGCGGATATAAACGATAACTATATGACCTTCGAAATTGAATCGTATCTTCCCTCAAGCGTTAAGAGCGTAACCTTTGCTAACCTTATGACCAATCTCCCGACTGCCGAAAAGGATAGCGACTTTATGCTTAACGCAATCGGTATGACCTACTGGACCAATCCCGTAAACAAGGGATACCGTCCCAACGCTTCGTCGGTCATTGCTCACGCTTATACAATTTACAAGGAAGGCACTCTCGGTGCAAAGCTTGGCGTTGTATTTGCTGACAAGGCAAATTCCATAAAATATCTTCAGGAGGTTACCGATGCCATTGACCCGTCTGTCGGACTCACCTCTAAGGCGGGTGGCGCATACGCTCTGGAATGGGAAGGAAACCACGGTGATTATGTAATGGTCACCGACATAAATCCTGAAAAGATCGACGAAAACATTAAGCTTGCGCTCGAGATGGACGTTGATCAATACGATATTCATCAAGGACCGTATACCTTCCGTCAGGGAGACTTCGTGTTTGCGTACACCGAAAACGGTACCGCAAAGGAATATTACGAAAAGATTGGTAAAAAAATCGAGGCAGCAGGAATAGAAACCGGTCTTCATACCTACGTTTACTACATTGACTATGCCGCAAAGAATATTCTTTCCGACCCAAAATGGCAAAAGGACCTTGAAACTCTCGAAACCTATACGCTCAGAGGCGACCTTACCAAAACAAAGACCAGCATCAAGACCTACGAGGATGCTACCGGCTTTGATATGACCTACTCCTTCTTCTACAAGAATTCACGTTATATCAGAATTGACAACGAGATAATTCTCGTCGGTCTCGGAACAGATGCGGGATTTATCAACTGTAAGAGAGCGCAGTGCGGTACGGAATTTTCAAGGCATACCGACGGTACGACGATTTATCACCTTTCCGGTTACTTCCAGATGTTCGTTCCCAAATTCGGATCTGACCTCTTCTATCATATAGCCGACCTTACCGCTAAGACCTATAACGACGGTGGCTTCGATATGCTTTACCTTGATGCTATCGACGGTATGTCACGTCACATCGGCGAGGGTGAGGGGGTATGGTATTGGTACAACGCCTTCATTCACAGAATCATTTCACAATGTGACAGAACTCCTACAATCGAAATGTCAGCAACCTCTCCTCAGGAGTGGAACGTAAGAGGACGAATGGGTGCGTGGGATTATGCGTATCGCTCCATTAAGAAAAATATACAGCAGCATATCATAGTAAACAAAAAGTCGATGGAGAACAATATGACCACCACGCTTGGATGGTTCAACTTCTATCCCGATCAGTCTCCAACGGCTAATCTTAAGAACACTATTCAAAAGACAATATTCCGCGATGACCTCGATATGCTTGGAATGGGTGCATTGCTTTATGATATGTCGATCGTATATAATCCCTTCGACGTAGCACTCATACGCAACAACGCATTCCATTATGATAGCATAATGTACTATTCAAACACGTACGCTAAGCTTCGCAAATCGCATTACTTCAACGATGACGTAATCGAGAAGGTTAAATCACTCGGCGGCGAATGGAAGGTTATCGAAAAGAGCAGCGGAGAATACGCTTTCCTCCAGATGTATTACGAAGCAAAAAATCTTACCGTTGGACGTGATTACGCAATCAATTCGGTTGCCGGAGAAAATCCATACGGAAAGCAAACGCCCTTCATACGAATCGAAGCAAGAAACTCAACACTCTTTGAAAATCCCGTAACGATTTACAAGTTCGATGAATCGGCAGACGTTTCCACAAGCAATTCTACCGTTGTAAAGAAATCGGTATCCCCTATCGATCTTACTGTAAATATGGCGTTGACCGTTAAGGTTAAGGGTACGGGCAATGAGGGCGATGCAATGCTCTTAT
>JAFYTG010000083.1 GCA_017558945.1 Clostridia bacterium | reverse complement strand
GTTGTCGCTCCGTCTGAATATCACCTCACGGCTCTTGAGGTCTTGGCTAATGACACGAATATCAAAAAGGGCATTTTTGCCGCAAGCCGTTTTGACTCGGAGGAGGAAAGGCTTGTAAACACGAATTATTATATTGGGACAAGTGCGGACCACGAAACGCTCTTTTCAAGCCTTGAGCTTTTCAAGGATGTCGGAATTGATATGCTCTCCTTTCACAAGGGAGGGGATACCTTCCGTCAGGGTGATTTCGTATTTACAAATCAAAGCCTTAAGCACTCCTACGAGAAGGTAATATACGGATATCTCGACAAGCACGGATTACCTAATTCACATCCCTATTCTTATTATTTTTCATCCGAGAGTAAAGAGCTTTTTGCCGATGAGTTTTACCGTGAGTTTGAGCTTGTTGCAGAGGTGACTCTCGACGAAGGGCTTGGTGCTTCGACAAGAGAAATCACCCTTTCGGATAAGACGGTAAACGGAGATTTATATATCGCAATAGAAGACGAGCTTATCTCGGCTGATTTTGAAAACGGTCGTGCGAGCCTTTCAAGAGGTGCTGCGGGTACCGAAAGAAGCGAGCATCAAAAGGGTACGAAGGCCGTGATAATCAATATCACGGGTACGGGAGTCCATAATTTCAAGGCGCTCGTTTCCGACGTCCTCCGTGAAAACGGAATACTTTCGGGACTTCATACATACGCTTTTTACGTAGACCCAGAGTGCGAGGATATTTTAAGTGACCCGAAGTGGCAGAAGCAGCTTAAAATCCGAGAGGAGTATACGCTTGCCGAGGACATAAACGCTTATTCACGCACACTTCCGACGGCAGAGTCCCTTGAAAACGCCGAGCGTGTATTCAATTTCCGCTCACACGCCTCCGAGCTTGTGCTGATAGGAGAGGAGCTTATAAAAATCGACGTTGAGTCTATCGGAGACCGCTCCTTCACAAGAGTTACCCGAGGCTATCATTCAACGAAGGCGACCGAGCATAAAAAGGGTGAAAAAATATTGAGAATCGAAGCCTATTACGGCGGTCTTACGCCACAAATGGGAAGTGAGCTTTTCTATCATATTGCAAGACTCACGGGCGAGACCTACCGTGACGGTGGCTTTGATATGGTCTATTTTGATGCAATCGACGGAGTACACCGTCACATAGGTGAGGAAAATTATTCCGAGTATTACGCATATTATACGACCGAGTTTATGAGAGAGACTCTTGAGTGGTGCGGTGAGGACCCGATAACCGAGGTCTATCTTCCAATGCAATACGTCACTCACAGCTATACTCCCGCCTACGATTATGCAAACCGAGGCTATAAGGAGTATATCAAGGCACATTCCGAGTATAATCAGACCTATCTTGATTCTTATTTTCTCGCAACGCTTGGCTGGTATAACTTCTTCCCGCAGTCCTCTCCTGCAAATACTGTGTACGAGCATCAGCATACCGACGATATAGACCTTCTCGGATGTACCGCAATAGCGTATGACTATTCAATGGTATATTCAAACCTTGACTCCTACCGTTCTGTGCAGAAAAACCGTGATAATATCGACCGTTACATCGTCTACGACAGACTTCGTAAGTCGGGATATTTCTCGGAGGAGGTAAGACGAGAGCTTCGTGAAAGCAAGTGGGAGCATACCCTTGTTGAAAAGGCGGGCGGTGGCTACGGTCTCGTTGAGCGTTATTACGTCAAGGGAAGAATAAACGATATTTACGACCCTGAAAGAAATACACTGACTGGTGAAAATCCGTTTGATGAGCAGACTCCGTTTATACGCATTGAGGCGGATTTCTCGGGTAACGGTTTGGACCCCGTAACGCTTCTTGAGGGAGGCTCTGCGAAAAAACAGAGTGTAACCTTTGACACACCTCTTAACGCCGAGGGGTGTCAGGCTCTTTCGGTAAGGGTTAAATCAAAGGGCGGCAACGGACATATCTGCATATCCATTGAAAGTCCGGTCGTAAGTGACCTGAATCAGATGGATTACGTAATCCCGACCAACTTCAAGGGTGAGAAGGAATTCGTCCTCGTTGCAACCGATACCTTCCTTTATCCCAAGGAGTATTTTCCGCATTGGGCACAGAGAGAAACCTACAACTTCAAGCTTTACAGAGGACCCGTTGACTTTTCGGCAATCACCTCGGTGTCGGTTTACACGCACGGTGATATGTCGGGCGTTGAGATGGGAGAGGTTACCCTTGTACGCCATATCAATTCGCCGATAAAAAATCCCTCCGTCACGCTTGATAACGGAAGCTCAGTGGTGTTTGACTGTGTTATTAATTCGGGAGAATGGCTTGAGTATGACGGAAGCCGTGCCGTTGTATATTCGGTTAACGGTAGACCAACCGAGGTCAAGAGCGTTGGTACGCTTACCGCGCCGAACGGGAATTTCGTTGCAACACTGTCGGGTGATACCGATTCCGCAACGCTTGTCAGAGGTAAGCTTACCTTGGGATTCTCAGGTCGGGAAATAAGCTGATGAAAATAAAAAAAGATGAGTCAACGACTCATCTTTTTTTATACTAAGAAATTGCATTTAATTACGATCTCGCCGTTTTACTTTGCCGTAGATTAAGATAGGCGAGAATTGCCGACGGATGTCGGACGCTTTTTGTGTCAGTTGGTGATTTCTTTACCTGCAAAGCCGAATACAAGCCTTGCACGAACGGGTGCGTCGGTTGTAGCCTCTGCCGAGTAGGTTGCCTTAAAATCTCCCGTCGGAATTGTGAGAGTACCGCTGAAGGTTATTTCTTCAACCCCTTCCTCTGCGTTATGATAGAGGAGAGCCTTGTTTGTCAAGGGGTCGTACTCTATGTAGTCACCGCCTTGAAGCTCTGTGTTGAATACCATTGACGAGCCTCCCACGGTAACGGTGGGATTCTTAACGGGTGAAGGAGTCTGCGTATACGCATATATGCTTCCGATAGAGGCACTGTCTCCCGTCTTACCGCAATAGCGTACCGTAACGTTTATTATGTCGGCATAGTTGGGGACTCTGCGGTAGGTGATATAGTTGAAGTAATCGGTGTTGATTCCGCTGAAGGTGTATTTCTTGATGTCATATTCTGCATTGTCAATATCAAGAAGTATAAATTCCTTCCAGCCCTCAAAGTTCAGGTCTATAAAGTGGTCGCCTCTGCCGTTGGATTCGCCCGAGGTTATACCTCCCGTGAGAGATATGAGGAGCGCATCTCCATCGGCTCCCGTTCCCTTGACACGCACCTTCATTGCCATTTTGTCGGTCATATTAAGCTTGACGGTCTTGGAAAGGGTTTGGTCCTTCAACGTTTTTTCTTCGTCGAATTTAGCAACAAGCGTCTCGTTTTCAAAGAGGGTAGACCAACGTGACTCTATTCTTATAAACGGACTCTGTGTGCCGAATGGATTTTCTCCGCTTACCTGCGTATTACCCGAGAAAAGACTTAGGTTTGCCTTTGTATAATAAACCTGAAGGAATGCGTACTCTCCCTCGCTCTTCTTGATTACCTTCCATTCTCCGCCTTCATTTTTTACCTTTTCGAGAGCTTCCTTACTGAAGTAGTCGGATTTGCGGAGCTTGGAATAGTTCTCTCGGTAGTAATTTACGTTGTCGGCGTAAAAGGGATTTGTTTCAATTCGCTCACATGCGCTGTATACCATAGACATATTGTGGATGAGAGAATTCATACCTATAAAGTCAATATCGTCACGGAAAAGTTTTCGAACATAAGTAACATCCGCACCGTTTCTTCTAAGAAATGCTGCAGCTTCAAATGTTCTTACACCTGTACGATTCATAAAATTATTTGTATCAATCATGATACCGGCATACATACTGTTTGCCTCAATGTT
>JAFYTG010000082.1 GCA_017558945.1 Clostridia bacterium | reverse complement strand
GCTTGTGAGCAGGTAGGATGGCTTGAAGTAAATGTAAGCTGTCCGAACGTCCACGGCGGTGGAATGAGCTTTGGTACTTTGCCCGAATCTGCGGCAGAGGTTACGCGTGCTGTTAAGAAGGTTACCACGAAGCCCGTTATTTTGAAGCTTTCGCCTAATGTAACCGATATCGTTTCGATAGCTAAAGCGTGTGAGGAGGCAGGTGCCGACGGTATCAGCCTTATAAATACTATGCTTGGTATGAGGATCGACTTAAAGAGCAAGAAACCCGTGATTGCAAATAAAATGGGAGGCTTCTCAGGTCCTGCCATTTTCCCCGTTGCAGTAAGAATGGTTTATCAGGTTTCATCCGCCGTGAAAATCCCCGTTGTCGGAATGGGTGGTGTATCAACCGCAGAGGACGTTATTGAAATGATGCTTGCAGGTGCTACCGCAGTTGAGGTAGGTGCCGCAAACCTTGTTAATCCTTACGCTTGCCGCGATATAATCGAGGATTTGCCTCGAGTTATGGAAAAATACAGAATTGAATCACTTGAAAGTATAATTGGAGGTGCGCACTAATGGGAAAGGACGTAATTATTGCTTGCGATTTTCCGAATAAGGAGGAGGTACTTTCCTTCCTTGATAAGTTTGTTGATAGAAAGCCTTTCGTAAAGATTGGTATGGAGTTGTTCTACGGAGCGGGTCCTGAAATCGTTCGTGAGATAAAGTCACGCGGTCACAAGATTTTTCTTGATTTAAAGCTTCACGATATTCCGAATACCGTTAAGAAGGCAATGTCCGTTCTTTCGGGTCTTGACGTTGACCTTTGTAATCTTCACGCATCCGGTACCATCAGAATGATGGAGGCGGCTCTTGAAGGACTTACCCGTCCCGATGGCACACGCCCCTTGCTTATTGCCGTAACTCAGCTTACGTCTACCGATCAGGAAAGCATGGAGAACGACCTTCTCATTCACGAGCCTATCGACAAGGTAGTTATGCACTACGCTTCAAACGCTAAAAAGGCAGGTCTTGACGGTGTAGTTTGTTCACCTCTTGAGGCAGGTAAGGTTCACGAGGTTTGCGGAGCAGACTTCCTGACAGTTACTCCCGGTGTACGCTTTGCAGACGGTGACGTTGGCGACCAGAAGCGTGTTATGACGCCCGCTGAGGCTAAGAGAATCGGCTCTGATTACATCGTTGTGGGCAGACCGATTACCGCGGCAGAGGATCCCGTAGCCGCATATGAGAGATGCGTTGCAGAATTTGTTGATTGAAAAGGAGATATAAAAATGGAAAAGCTTATTGCTAAGGATTTACTTAAAATACGTGCGGTTTTCTTCCGTCCCGATGAGCCTTTTACTTGGGCAAGCGGAATCAAAAGCCCCGTTTATTGTGATAACAGATTGACTCTTTCCGACCACGCTGTACGTACCGACGTTGAAAGCGGTCTTGCAAAGATGATTAAGGAAAACTACCCTGAGGTTGAGGTGCTTATGGGTACCTCCACCGCAGGTATTGCTCACGCCGCAATTACCGCGCAGATGATGGAGCTTCCTATGGGCTACGTTCGTTCAGGCGCTAAAGACCACGGCAGACAGAATCAGATTGAGGGTAAGCTCGAAAAGGGACAGAAGGTAGTTGTAGTTGAAGACCTCATTTCTACCGGAGGAAGTGTTCTTGAGGTTGTTAACGTTCTTCGTGAAGCAGGTGCAGAGGTGCTTGGTATCGCAAGTATTTTCACTTACGGTATGAAGAAGGGCATTGAGCGTCTTGCAGAAGCAAACGTTAAGAACGTTTCTCTTACCAATTTTGACGTAATCGCAGACGTTGCGGCAGAGGAAGGCTATATTGCAAAGAGCGACGTTGAAAAGCTTATCAAGTTCAGAAACAATCCCTCCGATGAGAGCTGGATTGGTGCAGGCAAATAATGAGAAGCTTTATTGACGTCCCGGATTTCACCAAGCAGGAGCTTCTTGATTTGATGGTGCTTGCGGAGGATATTGCCGAAAGCCCCGAGAAGTATGCAGAATCCTGCAAGGGCAAGAAGCTTGCGACACTTTTCTTCGAGCCGTCCACCCGTACACGTCTTTCCTTTGAAGCGGCTATGCTTGAGCTTGGCGGTGCAGTGCTTGGCTTTTCCGACCCCGACTCATCATCCGCATCCAAGGGTGAGAGTGTTTCGGATACAACGAGAATTGTGAGCTGCTATGCTGATATTATTGCAATGAGACATCCGCTTGAGGGCGCACCGTTTGTTGGCTCTCTCTCGGCAACCGTTCCCGTTATAAATGCAGGAGACGGAGGACACTGTCATCCTACACAGACTCTTGCAGACCTTTTTACCATCAAGCGTGAGAAGGGATGTGTGGATAATCTTACCGTTGGTTTCTGCGGAGACCTCAGATACGGCAGAACGGTACACTCTCTTATTTCCGCACTTTCAATGTTCGAAAACGTTAAGGTCGTTCTTATTTCTCCCGAGGAGCTTCGTCTTCCTGAGTTTATAAGAAAGGGCGTGCTTGAAAGTCACGGTATGTCCTACTGTGAAACAAGAAGCCTCGAAGAATCACTTCCCGAGCTTGACGTACTTTATATGACCCGTATACAGAGAGAACGCTTCGACGACGTGACGATGTATGAGCGTCTTAAGGATAGCTATGTGCTTACCCTTGAAAAACTCAATCTTTCAAAGCCCGACACCTGCGTTCTTCATCCCTTACCCCGTGTTAACGAGATAAGCGTTAAGGTTGACTCTGACCCGAGAGCCTGCTACTTCAAGCAAGCCGAAAACGGAAAGTATATGCGTAAGGCACTTATCCTGAAGCTTCTTTCCAAGGAGTCCTTAAGCCATACTGAAAGCTATGAAATGTTCGAGTCCGAGAAGCACTACTGTGCTAATCCCAAGTGTATTTCAAAGACCGAGCAGGAAATTACAAACTATTTCATCAAAGACAAAAAAGACAATATACGCTGTGCTTACTGCGAGGTAAGCGCTATCGAAAAGGAGGATTAAAAATGGCAATCTTTATAAATGAGCCTTCACATACTTTTAACGAATATTTGCTTATCCCCGGATACTCATCAAGCGAATGTGTACCCGCTAACGTAAGCCTTAAGACCCCTCTTGTTAAGTTTAAGAAGGGTGAGGAATCCGCTATAACAATGAACATCCCTATGGTATCCGCTATAATGCAGTCTGTATCAGGTGACAGACTTGCCGTTGCTCTTGCAACCGAGGGAGGCGTATCCTTCATCTACGGCTCTCAGTCCATTGAGGACGAGGCAGCTATGGTTGCACGTGCAAAGGGATATAAGGCAGGCTTTGTAAAGAGTGATTCCAACGTTAGCCCTGATGATACAATGGCAGACGTTGTTGCACTCAAGGAAAAGACGGGACATTCAACAGTTGCCGTAACCTCCGACGGAAGTCCCGATGGTAAGCTTCTCGGTATCGTTACAGGCCGTGACTACCGTGTAAGCCGTATGGATCCCTCAGCGAAGGTTAAGGATTTTATGACACCCTTCTCCGAGCTTATCGTTGCAAAGGAGGGTACTACTCTCAAGGAAGCAAACGATATAATCTGGGATAACAAGCTTAACTCACTTCCCATCATAAACGAAGCAGGACAGCTTTGCTATTTTGTATTCCGTAAGGATTACGATACTCATAAGCAGAATCCCAACGAGCTTCTTGACTCCTCCAAGCGTTATGTTGTAGGCGCAGGTATCAATACCCGTGACTATAAGGATCGTGTTCCCGCACTTGTTGAAGCCGGTGCTGACGTTCTCTGTATCGACTCCTCCGAGGGCTTTTCCGAGTGGCAGAAGCTCACTATCGAATGGATTCGTTCACAGTACGGAGACAGCGTTAAGGTAGGCGCAGGAAACGTTGTTGACGCTGATGGCTTCAGATTTCTTGCTGATTGCGGTGCTGACTTTATTAAGGTTGGTATCGGAGGCGGTTCAATCTGTATCACCCGTGAAACAAAGGGTATCGGACGCGGTCAGGCAACTGCTCTTATTGAGGTTTGCAAAGCAAGAGACGAATACTTCAAGGAGACGGGCGTTTACGTTCCCGTATGCTCTGATGGTGGTATCGTTTATGACCATCACATCACTCTTGCACTTGCAATGGGTGCTGATTTTGTAATGCTTGGCAGATACTTTGCGCGCTTTGATGAAAGCCCCACAAACAAGGTTAATATTGGCGGTACTTACTATAAAGAGTACTGGGGAGAGGGCTCTAACCGTGCTCGTAACTGGCAGAGATATGACCTCGGTGGAGATAAGAAGCTTTCCTTTGAGGAGGGTGTTGACTCTTACGTTCCTTATGCGGGAAGCCTTAAGGATAACGTAGCACTTTCTCTTAATAAGGTTAAGTCTACCATGTGTAACTGTGGTGCACTCAGCATTCCCGAGCTTCAGCAGAAGGCTAAGCTTACCCTCGTTTCCGCAACAAGTATTGTGGAGGGCGGAGCGCACGACGTAATTCAGAAGGAAAAGAACACAACTTTTAAATAATGCATAAATATTACCGAAAATATTTTTGAAATGGTGTTTTGTGCTTGACACGACCTATAAGGCTGTGATATACTAAATATGTTAATAAAGGTTTCCTGCGACTGACGGAATTGAGTGGATTACCACGGAGAAACAGGAAATTGTACAGCCGACCGTCTGGGCACATTTGACCTTTGGTTAAGTGTGCCCTTTTATGTTTTTTGGAGGAAAGATGAAAAAAGTTGGAATAGTAATGGGGTCCGACAGCGACCTTCCAATAATTAAAAAAGCGACCGATATGCTTTCAACATTCGGTGTTGAATATGAGGTAAGAATATTATCTGCTCATCGCACACCCGTTGAAGCGGCGGAGTTTGCTAAAACCGCGCGTGACAGGGGAGTAGGCGTTATAATTGCCGCTGCAGGAATGGCAGCGCATCTTGCAGGTGCTATGGCTGCAAACACCGTTTTGCCGATAATCGGTATTCCTTGCAAGTCTTCAAACCTTGACGGCCTTGACGCGCTTTTGTCAACCGTTATGATGCCCACGGGTATTCCCGTTGCAACCGTTGCTATCGACGGTGGTGCAAATGCGGCATTGCTTGCTGTACAGATGCTTGCAATTGAGGACAATGAGCTTTACGAAAAGCTTTGTGCTAAGAGACAGAAGGATGCCGAGGCTGTTCTTCAAAAGGACGCAGGCGTTCTCGAAAAACTTAAATAAGAAAATATTAAAAGGAGATATAAAATTATGAAACTCGTTTACACAGGAAAAACAAAAGACGTATTCGCGCTCGACAACGGCAATTATTTGCTCAAATTCAAGGATGATTGCACAGGTAAAGACGGTGTTTTCGATCCCGGTGAAAACAGCGTTGGACTTACCATCGATGGAGTAGGCGACGTCAATCTCCGTATGTCTATATATTTCTTCGAAAAGGTTAATGCGGCAGGTATCAAGACTCATTACGTTTCCGCTGACCTTGAGAATACCACAATGGAGGTTCTTCCCGCAAAGGTGTTCGGTAAGGGACTTGAGGTAATCTGCCGTCACAAGGCTGTCGGAAGCTTCTTCCGTCGTTACAGTGATTACATTGAGGAGGGTGCTGACCTTCCCGCATACGTTGAAATGACCTTCAAGAATGACGAGAAGGGCGATCCGCTTGTAACCAAGGACGGTCTTGTTGACCTCGGCGTTATGACCGACAAGCAGTATGAAGATATGAAGCTTATGACTCAGAAGATTACCAAGATTGTTGCAGATGATCTTCTTGAAAAGGGACTCGTTCTTTACGACATCAAGTTTGAGTTTGGTTACGATCCCGATGGCAACGTAATGCTTATTGACGAAATTGCGTCAGGAAATATGCGTGTATACAAGGATGGCGAGTACGTTGATCCTATGACTCTTTCCAAGCTTTTCTTTGCATAATGGGGGGATTTTTTGGAATAGCATCCCATCATGACGTGATGCTGGATGTATTCTTTGGCGTTGACTATCATACACACCTTGGCACACGTCGAGGTGGTATGGCTGCATACGACAAGGAAATCGGACTTCAAAGAAAAATACATAATATTGAGAACTCACCGTTTCGTACAAAGTTTGAGCATATCCTTGATGAGATGAAGGGTACTTCTGTCATTGGCTGTATCAGTGATACAGACCCTCAGCCTATGCTTATCCGCTCAAGACTCGGTACCTATGCTATAACCACCATTGGTATAATCAATAACGCCGACGACCTTATCAACAATCATCTCCTTTCAAGCGGCGGTCACTTTGATGCTATGACCGGCGGACGTGTTAATTCCACCGAGCTTGTTGCGGCGCTTATCAATCAGTCTACAAGCTTTGTCGAGGGTATAAAATCCGCTCAGGAGCTTATTGACGGAACTACCTCAATTCTTATTCTCAAGGATGACGGTAAGATTATTGCCGCAAGAGATAAGGTTGGAAGACTTCCCGTTATTATCGGCAAGAGAGATGATGCTTACGGTGTATCATTCGAGGATTTTGCACTCACCAAGCTTGATTTCACTATTGAAAAGGAGCTTGGCCCCGGTGAGATAGTTGAGCTTTCTGCTGATGAAATGGTACAGCTTTCGCCTCCCGGTGATAAAATGCACATATGCTCATTCCTTTGGAGCTATTACGGTTATCCAACGTCAACCTATGAGGGCGTAAACGTTGAGACCATGCGTTATAGAAACGGTTCAATAATGGCTGAAAATGACAAAAAGGAAAACCGTGCTACCGATATGGATTATGTCGGAGGAGTTCCCGATTCCGGTACACCTCACGCAATCGGTTATGCAAACAAAAGCGGTTACCATTTTGCAAGAGCGTTTATAAAATACACGCCCACATGGTCGAGAAGCTTTACTCCTGCAAATCAGAAGGACAGAAACCGCATTGCAAAAATGAAGCAGATACCCGTGCATGATTTAATTGTTGACAAAAAGCTTTTGCTTATTGACGACTCTGTTGTAAGAGGCACTCAGCTTAAGGAAACGGTTGATTTTCTTTATGAGAACGGAGCACGAGAGGTGCATGTACGCTCTGCGTGTCCGCCTATAATGTATGCCTGCAAATTTCTTAATTTCTCTCGTGCAAACACGGATATGGAGCTTATAGCACGCCGTGTTATTATGGAGCTTGAGGGAGAAGAGGGATTTAAGCACATCGACGAATATTGTGACACAAATTCCGAGCGTGGCAAAAAGCTTCGTGCGGCAATTGGTGAAAAATTGCATCTTGGGTCACTTGAATTTCAGACGGTTGAGGGTGTAATAGAAGCAATAGGCATTGAGCCCTGCAAACTTTGCACTTACTGTTGGAACGGAAAGGAATAATAAAAATGAGTATAAAATCTAAATCGGACAGCTACGCTGCAGCTGGTGTTGATATTACCGCGGGATACAAAGCGGTTGAGCTTATGAAGGCTCATATCAAGAGAACAAAGAATGAAGGATGCCTTGACGACGTAGGAGGCTTCGGAGGTTGCTTCGGTCTTCCCACGGGTATGGAAGAGCCCGTACTTGTTTCAGGTACTGATGGTTGCGGAACAAAGGTAAAGATGGCTATCCTCATGGATAAGCACGACACAATCGGTATTGATGCCGTTGCAATGTGCGTAAATGATATTATCTGTTGCGGTGCAAAGCCCTTGTTCTTCCTTGATTACATTGCTTGCGGCAAAAATATTCCCGAAAAGATTGCTGCAATCGTAGGCGGTGTTGCAGAGGGTTGCGTACAGTCAGGCGCTGCTCTTATCGGCGGTGAGACCGCGGAGCATCCCGGTCTTATGCCCGTAGACGATTACGATCTCGCAGGCTTTGCGGTAGGTATCGTTGACAAAAAGAAGATACTTGATAATACAAGAAT
>JAFYTG010000081.1 GCA_017558945.1 Clostridia bacterium | reverse complement strand
GGATACCTACGAATACGTCGCCTTCCTTGAGTGAGCCTGAAGGAATCTTAATCTTTCTGCTGTCAATTGCTTTATCGGGAGACTTAGAGACAACAATACTTTCAATAGTAACGAGCTGATAGCTTCCGTTCTCATCAACAGCATCTACAACGTCTGTTACCCTATAAGGCATAAGCGACTTGTAGAAAAGGAAGTCTATCGCACCGTCTCCGTCAGAGTCAACACCGCAACACCTCTTCTCATAGCTGAAGTTATATCCAAGGAATGCATACTCAACACCGAGAGCGTTTCTGTTATCGGCATCTCTGGGATCCCAAGAAATACCCTCAATTTCAGGATACTTATAGAAACGCTTGATTCCGCCTATTTCACCGGAGGATACGTAATTAGAATCAATAACGGTGAACATACCGTTATCATCAACGACCACAGCACGGAGGTTAGAGAAGTTCTCGCCCTCGTAAAGAGTTCCGTTAACGTTCATACGGTCAGCAAACCAATAAGTAGTACCGGAAACGTAAGTGGGATAATCTTCACTCTTGGCAGTAGCCCAGGTTAGAGTAACGTTGTCGAATTTCTCACCCTTGAGAGTCTTTTTCTCAGCAAGCACTCCATCCTTGTAGGTATACGTGACGGTAAAGCCGAGGAGCTCGTCGGTCTTACCAACGTATTCCTCAAGACCGCAAGCCTCAAGAAGAACTGTCTTGGTCTTATCACCGTCCCAGAGTACGATCTTGTCAGGCTCATTGGTCTTGGCTGCTCTGATACCCTCGGTATAATAGTAAAGACCGTAATTTTCTGTTGCCACAATCTTATAGTCAATACACTCGATTACGGGCTCCACGGGGATTTCAGGCTCGATGATAGTTATCTCGGGATAATTATTGATAACGTATCTCACGGTAGCAAGATTACCCGTTTCAACCGAAAGTCCGTCAGCCTTACACTTGATAAAGATATCCTCACCAAGCGTTTCAACTCCGTCGGGAATATTAATCGAGGTAAGAGAGGTACAGCCATTAAAGGCGTACTTACTGATCTTGGTCACAGACTCGGGAAGAGTGATAGTCTTAAGTCTCGGGCATACCCAGAAGGCGTTCTGACCGATTGCTGTAACGCTGTCGGGAATAACGACGCTCGTTGCCTTGGTGCACTTGTAGAAGGCACAGTTTCCGATGGTTGTAATTCCGTCAAGCACCTCAAGGGAAAGTATCTTTGTTTCAACACCCTCCTCTACCATATAATAGGTAGGACAGAAGGTATAGCCCTTTGCCTTGTTCTTATCGCAGATATACGGGAAGTTCTTCATAGCACCCGTACCGCTGATAACCATTTTCCAGTTACCCTTTGCGTTTTCGTACATTGCGTAGAAGGCGTTATCACCCATATATCCAAATCGTGCAACCTTATTCTTTGCAACACCGTCAGCCTCAAGCGTTATGCTTGCCTGAGAGTCGGGATATCTTTCATTATAGTATTCAAGATACTTATACGCATATGAATTTTCGGGAGCCTTGACGGTGAGCGTCTCGGAATAGAAGATATTACCGAGAGCGTTCTCAAAGCCCTCACCGATTGTGAGTGTTACAAGGTTATCGGCACGTCCGAAGGCGTTTGCCGAAATGGTTCTTGCATTAACCGAAAGCTCGGTGATACCCGTTCCTCGAATGAACTGCACGCCGAGATAATCAACACTGTCGGCAATCGACATCTCCGTCGCTTTTGCAAGATTGTAGAAGGCATAGTCACCTATTCCCGTAACACCGTCGTCAATGATTATCGAGACGATTTTCTTGCGGTATTCGTACCAGGGAGCAGTTTCTGTTCTCGTGTAATTCGGGATTGCGCCCTCGCCCTTTACGGTGAGCACGTTGAAGTTATCAAACTCCCAAATTACGCCTCCTATCTCTCCGCTTGCAAGTACCTCACGCACCTTGGATATCATAGTATACGCAAGCGAGTTTTCCTTTGCGTAGGTCAAGCCGTAGGATTCCTCGTGAACGGAAAGAGTAAGGCTGGTACAACTGTTGAATGCCTTTTCCCCTATTTTGGTTACTCCCTTTGGAATTTCAAGGGTGGTCAGACTCTTACAGCCCGAAAAGGCGTATGGTCCGATTGAGGTAACTCCGCTCGG
>JAFYTG010000080.1 GCA_017558945.1 Clostridia bacterium | reverse complement strand
TTGAGGTGCTTGACGGAATTACAACCATCGGAAACTGTGCCTTCTACAAGTGCACCAAGGCGACGAGCGTTGTCATTCCCGACAGCGTTACATCAATCGGTCAGAACGCCTTCTGGGTATGCCCGAGACTTAAGACGATAACTCTTCCCGAGGCTGTGACAAAGATTGAAAAGTACGCCTTCAACGGCTGTACAAGTCTTACCTCAATCAATATCCCCGACGGAGTTGAAACGCTTGGCGATGATATCTTTATCAAGTGTAATACTGAGGGCATTACCGTAAAAACCACAAACGTCAGTGCAACAAGATATCTTATTAATAATTACAGCGAGATTACAATCGAATAAATTCAAAGCAGCTGTTCGCGTCCTTCAAGGGCGCGAACAGCTTTTATTGAAAAATTTATAATTATTGACAAAACATATTATTTGTTGACTTTTTATTTTAATAGGTGTATAATTGTAAGAGCGAAAAAAATATCAAAGGTGGTTATTATGGCAAAGGAAAAGAAGCTGCACAGGCTTGACAGACCTGACGGTTATTATATAAAAGATACTGATACGATGCACAAATTTTTCCCGTACCTGCTTCCAAACCGCACCGACAACGAGGCGGTAATGAGCGAGACGGTAGACCTTACCGCAATCAAGGCTTATCTCGAAAAGAAGAATGCAGACTCTCCCGAGTTCAAATATACGTTTTTCCACGTAATCTGCGCGGCAATCGCAAAGACTATCGCACTCCGTCCGAGAATGAACCGATTTTATGCGGGTCAGCGCTTTTACGAGCGTAAGGATATAATAATTTCCTTCACGGCAAAGAGAAGGCTCGTTGACAACAGCGACGAGGCTCTTGCAATGCTCAAGATTGACCGTGATGGTGATATGCCTCCCATCGAGCAGGTGTACGAAAAGGTCAAGAAATTCGTTTACAGCGTAAGACGTGACGGCAATATGGATAATACCACCGACATTATGGCTACCATATTGAAGCTTCCCAGACCTATCGTCAAGCTTTTGATGAGAGTTTTGAGATTCCTTGAGTATCACGGAAAATACCCTCTGTCTCTTATGAAGGAGGACCCCTATTATTCAAGCGTCTACGTTTCAAACCTCGGCAGCATCAAAATGCACGCAAGCTATCATCACCTCACAAACTGGGGAACAAACTCGCTTTTCGTGGTAATTGACGAAAAGAAGCCTATGATATTCTTTGACGAGAACGGTAAGCCCGACGTTCGCGAGGGCTTGAACCTCGGTATCACCATTGACGAGAGAATTGCCGATGGTATGTATTTTGCCAACAGCATCAAAATTCTCAGAAAAATACTTGAAAACCCCGAGCTTTTGGAGCTCCCCATTATGACGGAGGTTGAATTATAATGGAAACGCAGACAAGAGCACCGTGGCTTGCGCATTACGGTGACATCCCCAAGACTCTTGAATATTTTGACGGCTCTATGTGGGGACTTGTTGAAAGCATTGCAAAAAAATATCCTAAATATATAGCGTTCGATTTTATGGGTGCTCAGACTACCTACGCAGAATTCGCAAAAAAGGTTGAGCTTTGCGCCCGTTCACTTCGTGCAATCGGCGTGCGTGAGGGCGATAAGATAACCATCTGTATGCCAAACTGTCCGCAGGCTATCATAATGTTTTACGCCACCAACCTCGTTGGCGGAATCGCGAATATGATACATCCGCTTTCCAGCCAGAATGAGATTGAGTTCTATCTTAAGGAGTCGGAAAGTACCTACGCCATAACCCTTGACCAGTTCTACGGAAAGTTCGAGGCTATACGCCAGAACGTAAACCTTTACAATATTATTATCGCCTCAATCAAGGATGCACTTTCTCAGCCTCTTAAGGCGGGCTATATGGTGACCGAGGGAAGAAAGATTGCAAAGATTCCCAAGGACGCTCCCATCATCCGCTGGAACGTATTTATGAATGAGGGCAAGCGTTATCATTGGAAATACAGAGTTGACAAGAAGGCTGATGACCCTGCGGTAATTCTTTACAGCGGCGGTACTACGGGTACTACAAAGGGAATTCTTTTGTCAAACCGTAACTTCAACGCTCTTGCAGCTCAAATCGTTGCTACCAATCCGATGTTCCGCGCAGGCGACAAGATGCTTGCCGCAATGCCCATTTTCCACGGCTTCGGACTTGGTGTAAGCATTCACTCAATGCTTGCAAACGGCGGCCGATGCGTGCTTGTTCCGAGGTTTACTCCCACAAGCTACGCAAAGCTTATCAAAAAATATCAGTGTAACTTCGTTGCGGGCGTTCCCACTCTCTTTGAGGCTCTTCTCCGTCAGTCAGTGCTTGAAAATGAGAATCTCTCTTATCTCAAGGGTGTGTTCAGCGGAGGTGACTCTCTGTCGGTCGAGCTTAAGAAGAAGTTTGATAAATTCCTTTACGACCACAAGGCTATTATACAGATTCGCGAGGGCTACGGTATGACCGAGTGCGTTACCGCCTCCTGCCTCACTCCTACCCATATGTATAAGGAGGGCAGTATCGGTCAGCCCTTCCCTGACACCTACTTCAAGATAGTTGAGCCGGGTACAGACCGTGAGGTTGAATACGGCGTTGAGGGTGAGATATGTATCGCAGGTCCTACGGTTATGATGGAATACATAAACCACCCCGACGAGACCGCAAATACCCTCCGTCTCCATTCAGACGGAAAGAAATGGATTCATTCGGGTGACCTTGGCGTTATGGACCCCGAGGGCTTTGTCTACTTCAAGCAGAGAATGAAGCGTATGATTATCACAAGCGGATATAACGTTTATCCGTCTCAGCTTGAAAATATTATCGACGCTCACGAGCTTGTTCAGATGAGCTGTGTTATCGGTGTTCCCGACCCCTATAAGATGCAGAAGGTAAAGGCGTTTATTATGCTCAAGCCGGGTATCCCCGCAAGCGCGGAAAACCGCGAGTCCATAATGGCGTATTGCCGTCGCAATATTGCAAAGTACGCTCTCCCTTACGACATTGAATTCCGTGACACCTTACCCAAGACACTTGTGGGAAAGGTTGCTTACAGAGTTCTCGAGGAAGAGGAGCTTGCAAAGCTTGAAAAAGAGACAGTAACAAAATAATGAATGATAAAATGAAGCGATATAACCGAGAGATATTTTCACGTCTCTCGGTTTATATGAATTTACAATCGGATTTTATAACTGCGGATATAGTGGAGGAGCTTGTTCGTGAATGTGGTCTTGATACCCTTGAGGCGTACAACTTCATCCTTGCGGGTGCACTTTATTTTCAGCCCGATAACAGCGATGAGGACCGAGAGATATTCAATCTTTACTTTCCGCACATGGTACACTACTTGGATGAGTCTATCTACCGTGACGACCCGTATTATAAGAACATCCGTCTCCCCGACGTCAAGAAGAATAACTGGGAAATGAAAAACTGCGTGATAAAGCCGTACGAGCTTATTCCGCTTGACGACCCCCTGTCACTTCCCGACGGACGTGTCATTCCTCAGCTCGCCTTCTTTGACTGTGAGTTCCCTTATCCCGCAATTTTTGAGAATGGCGTTGAGTGGATGCTCGTTACTCCTAACGAGGTACACACAATGCGTGAGGATATCAAGAAGGCTCACGGCAAGGTGTTGACCTACGGGCTCGGGCTTGGATATTTCGTGTATCTCACAAGCCTTATGGACGAGGTGGAGTCGGTTACGGCGGTGGATATAAACCCCGACGTCATTGAGCTTTTTAAAAATCATATTCTTCCGCAATTTGAGCATCCTGAAAAGGTGAGGCTTATTTGTGCCGATGCCTTTGAGTACGCAGAAAAGACAGCACCGCTTGAGAATTATGATTATATTTATGCGGATACCTGGCATGACGTTTCGGACGGCGTGGATATGTACGAGCGCTTTAAGGCTCTTGAGTGTAAAACACCCGATGCTGAGCATACCTATTGGATAGAAAAAACTATGAAATGCTATATCGAAGGCAAGCTTTGAGATGAAAGGATAATGCTTATGAACAGATTGCTTTTCGTTCTGTCAATGGTCATTTTCGCAACTATCGGCATTTTCGTATCTCCTCTGTCGGTGCCCTCCTCGGTCGTGGCGCTTTTCCGCGCGGGGCTCGGTACTCTCGTTTTGTGGCTCGTCATTTCCTTTACGGGACGTAAAATTGACAAAGACTTATTCCGCCACAACGCTAAATATCTTATCCCATCGGGTATTGCCCTTGGCTTTAACTGGGTGCTTCTCTTTGAGGGCTATAAGCTGACGGGAGTTGCCATTGCCACCCTTTGCTATTACCTCGCACCTGCTATCGTTATAATTCTTTCTCCCATCTTTTTAAAGGAGAGGCTGACGAAGCTCAAGGTCATCTGCGTTGTTATAGCCTTTCTCGGTATGATACCCGTCTCGGGTGTTCTGACTCCCGATGCCAAAATCAGCCTCAAGGGAATTGGGCTTTCGCTCCTTGCCGCGATTCTCTATGCGATGATAGTGCTTCTCAATAAGAAGGTAAGCGGATTCTCGGGTATTGAGACCACCGTCATTCAGCTTGGCATTTCAACGGTTGTAATGGCGCTTTACGTATTCTTTGCCGAGCCTCTCAGCTTCGTTTACGATATCGGCAAGGATTTCGGCAGACTCCTCCTTCTCGGAGTAGTTCATACGGGCATTGCATATCTGTTGTATTTCACGGCAATCAAGCGTATCAAGGCGGTTGATGCCGCGCTATTCAGCTATATTGACCCCGCAGGCGCACTCATTTTGTCCTATACCGTGCTTGACGAGAAATTCACTTATATGGGTCTTGTCGGTATTATTATGATTATCGGCGCATCTCTGCTTGCCGAGATTCCTGCGATGCTTCGCAAAAGTAAATAACGCAAAAAGAAGGCTCATTTCGAGCCTTCTTTATTTTTTTATTAACTATTATTGCTGATATGTGTCTATTATCATATTCTGCCATTCACGGCTCAAGGTGACAAACCGTGCGTTCCATCCCGAAACACGTACCGAAAGCGTTTGGTAATCCTCGGGATTCTCTTGCGCTTTTTTCAGAAGCTCTGCATCTGCAACGTCGAGCTGCATAAAATGACCGCCGATGGTTACGAAGGTTTTCATAAGGGCGACGATCGTGTTTATTCCCTTTTCACTTTTTGCATAAGAGGGAAGAAGCTTGACGTCGAGTGCCGCTCCCGATACTGTCCTTTTGAGGTTGGATTTACAGTAGGAGCGGATGACCGAGGTTACTCCCTCCTTATCCGTGCCGGGTGTGGGTGAGAAGTTAGGAGCAAGGATATCGTGAGCCCTTTTACCGTAAGGGGTAGCAAGTCTGTTTGCCGACCATTCGAGCTGTCTGCCGAAGGTGCTTATTCCAGCAGGAGTCAGATAGCCCGTATTGAGTGACGTATCGTCACACGCATCTGCAAAATCGTTTACAAGCCGTGCGGCAATCGTGTCGACCTCGTCGTTGTCATTTCCGAAATAGGAATAGGCTCTCGTTGCATACAGTCTCAATTCCTCAAAACCCTCCCAATTGTGCTCCAGCGCCTCCATAAGCGTACCGAAGTTGACACGCTTATCGTCGAATACAAGCTTTTTTATGGCGTAAAGGCTGTTTACCGTATCGGGCAGACCTCCTATATGAGGTGATACTACGTTGTATATCGGACCGCCCTCGTGATAGGAGCGCCCCTTTTCAATACATCCCTTCTCAAAGACCGACACAACGGTACAGGGCATACACGGAAGCCATTTCCATTCTCCACGATCTCCGCGTGTAAGCATTCTGTTCCATACGGATTTAAGCTCGTTGACCTTGCTTTTCAGGTCGGAGACGTATTTTTCGTAAAGCTCCTCAAACGAGTCAAAGGTGGCGGTATATTTCTTGAGGGTGACCGTCTGAAGCAGGGCAAGGGAGTCGAAGGGCTGATAGGTGAAAAAGGTTTTTCCCGGTATCTGTATTTCCCAGCATCCATCGTTGGCAAAGCATCTTGCCTCCTCCAACGGATAGCCGTAGTTGGTGAGTGATTCGATGATGAGATCCTCGTTGTAAACGGCAATTATTCCACCGCCGTATTGAATGACCTCGGCAACACGCCTCAAAAGCCTTTCGTCTGTGCGTTGGTTTATACGTACCGTGGTGGGGAAGTCGCTTATTCCAAGCTCCTCAAGTATATCAAGCACGAGATAGGTTACGCGATTGGTAGCCTCACGACCGTTTTTATCCACTCCTGCAAGGACGATATTCTGATAATGCTGGGCATCACCGCTTATATAATTGCCTCCGCAGACCCATTCGCATCCCTTTATAAAAAAGTGTGCGAGAATTTCACGTGCCTCGTCGAGGGTGATTTTGCCGTTTGCGAGATCGTGCTCGAGATAGTCTCCGAGAAGCAGGTCTATTCTGCCTATTCCCGTCCAATTTCCGCAAAGGCGTATAAATGCAAAGGTAAACCAAAGGCTCTGTACAGCTTCCCAAAAGCTTGTGGCGGGGTTAAAGGGGACGTTGAGCAGATTATCGTAATTTTTGCGGTATTCCTTGCGTCCATCAAGTACATCAAGGTAGCGCTTATGATAAATTCGCATACTCTCAAGCGTGCTTATACAGCTTTCGAGAAACGCTTCCTCCTCCATGCCCTTGTGTTTTTCAAGGGATAGCCTTGCATCATCGAGAATGGCGTTGACACCTCTTTTCAGAACGTCCTCGAAATCAACGGTCAGATGGCTTACCGAGTAAAAGAGGGTTTCACCGTTATGCCTTGCGGGGACGGTATGGGATATTGCAAGTCCGAGCGTTGCCGCTCCGCTGACCATTTCTCCGTCGCAAATGCGGATGGGTGCTTCTAAAGCAATTTTACGTATTGCAAGGTCATACTGCTCAAGCGGAGTCATTTTTTCAAAGCCTTCCGCTCCGTCAAGAAAGACGCATTTTGTTTTTTTGGTATCATTGCCGTATTTGTGATTTAACGATTCGTAGGCAAATTTGCGGGTTTCCTCACACAGCCTTACTGGCCTTTTTATTCCCGATGAGGTGTAAAATTCCAAGCGTCTCACTCTCCTTTGCTTCAATGATACACTAAACTGTGGGTTTAGTCAATTGTCTTAGTGAAATTATTTAATACATTATTAAGAGTTAGAGACTTTTCAAAATGCGATTAAAGTGATAAAATATAAGTCGGAGGTGACAGAATTGTATAATATTCTCGTTTGTGACGATGAGGCGGACATAGTATCCGCGCTTGAAATATACTTATCCTCGGCAGGCTATCGGGTAATCACTGCGTGCAGAGGTCAAGAGGTGCTTGACACACTTCAGAAGGAAGAGATACACCTGATACTCCTTGACGTTATGATGCCCGTAATGGACGGCATCGAGGTTGTGAGACGGGTAAGGGGATATTCAAATATTCCCATAATTCTGCTCACCGCAAAGAGCGAGGAGCGTGACAAGGTGGAGGGTCTTAACGTGGGAGCAGACGATTATATAACCAAGCCCTTTGGCGCTGACGAGCTTCTTGCAAGAGTGAGAAGCGTTTTGAGAAGATACACCATGCTTGGCGCAATTCCGCAAGAAAACGAAAACGTTTACAGGGTCGGCGGTATACTTCTTGACGACAAGTGCCGCCGTGTAGAGCTTGACGGCGAGGAGGTCGTGCTTACCAATGCGGAGTATGAAATATTACGCCTTTTGATGAAAAATCCAGGTAAGGTATTTTCAACCAAGGAAATTTGGCGCGCGGTATGGCAGAGTGAGCCTATCGGTGAAAAGAATACCATTGCAGTGCATATACATCACCTGAGAGAAAAGCTTGAAATAACCCCGTCAGAGCCGAGATACCTCAAGGTAGTATGGGCTCAGGGGTATAAAATAGAGGAGGGTAAATGAATAAATCCTCAAGAGTACTTTGGAAGACCGTTGCAATATTTTTGTCCTTTATAGCCTTTTGCCTTTTGGAGCTGTCAATCATCGCGGTGTACGTCGGCTACGAGCTCGACTTTTATACTCAGCCGAGACAGAAGATTATCAAGGAGTGCCTCTCGGGTCACCTTGATATGATGTGCGAGGACCTTTACGATTTTCTTCAAAGGGGTGAGGCATTCGAGGCTGAGGAGTATTTCAAGGGACAGAATTTCCGCTTTGACGTTTATAACGAATACGGTGACCTCATATTTTCAACCCGTGACGGTGACGAGGGATATATTGTATCAAAGACGTTTACTGTAATACTTGACGGTGAGAGTATTAAGGACGTTGAGCATAAGATTAAGGATTACGGGATAAAGCCCGTTGCCTCGGAGTCTGAGTCCGCCATGTATTCCTTT
This sequence comes from Clostridia bacterium, assembly GCA_017558945.1. GTDB lineage: Bacteria > Bacillota > Clostridia > Oscillospirales > SIG627 > RGIG6353. The sequence continues at coordinate 2,732 of JAFYTG010000080.1, read as the reverse complement.
TCTGCTGTGGGATATATTCCCGAGACCCTTTACGATGCCGACGAGGTTTTGTCGGTCTACCGAATAGTAAACGTCGGTTACGATCTGCGCTTCGGAGTTATCGCAATCGGAGTCGTTTCCTTTTTACTTGTTGCTGCAGCCCTCATCTTTTTGATGTCGGTTGCAGGTCATAGACCCGGTGTCGAGAAAATAGTTCTCGCGCCTCTTGACGTTATTCCGTTTGACCTGTATTCGATACTGTTTTATATCGTTCTGCTCGTTGAGACGGGCGTGGTCGGAAGGTATTTACCGCAGGAGGCGTTGCTCGTTCTCTTGCCCTTTGACTATCTTTTAGCGGTCGTTTATCTCTGTTCGCTTGCAGTAAGGCTGAAGCACGGAGGACTTTTGAAGAATACCTTCGTTTTTATGACCTTGAGATTTTTAACAAAAACCGCCGTTAAGGCATTTCGGCTTACCGTTCGTTTTTTCGTTGCACTGTCGGTGCATTGGAGATGTACGCTGATTTTTGCAGGTATTTTCATCACGGTATTTGCCTTTTACGGCGTCTTATACGAGGAGGGTGCGCTGGCAATTTCCATAGTGCTTTTCTTCGGATTGCTCTGTCTTGCACTCAAGGTGCTCTCCGACTATAACGAAATCAAAAACGGAGTGGACAGAATTGCCTCGGGTGAGCTTTATCATAAGATTCCTACCGAGAAAATGCTTTCCTCCTCAAAGAGAATTGCCGAGCGTATAAACGGTATTCAGGAGAATCTGCAAAACGTCGTTGAGTCGGGAATCAAGAGCGAGTGCTTTAAGACCGAGCTTATAACCAACGTCTCGCACGACCTTAAAACTCCTCTTACGTCAATTATCAATTACGTTGACCTCATTGCAAAGGAGAGGCTTGAGAGTGAAAAGCTCCGTGAGTACGTTTCGGCGCTTGAGCGTCAGGCGAAGAGACTTAAAAAGCTGACCGAGGACCTCGTTGAAGCCTCCAAGGCATCCACGGGCAACGTTGATATCGAGTATACCGTCTGCGAGCTTGGAGAGCTTCTGACACAGACCTTCGGTGAATATACCGAGAGGCTGGAGAAGGAGGGCTTGACTCTCTGTCCTCAGCTTTGTGACGAGCAGGTAGAAATATTTGCCGACGGTAAGCATCTTTGGAGGATTCTTGACAACGTGATGTCAAACACGGTAAAATATGCTCTTCCGTCAACTCGCGTGTGGGTATCCTTAACAGTCGAGGATGGGTGCGCGGTAATAGTTTTTAAGAACATTTCCCGTGAGGTAATAAGCCTTTCGGGTGCCGAGCTTACAGAACGCTTCGTGCGTGCTGACACCTCCCGTAACAGCGAGGGAAGCGGTCTCGGACTTTCCATTGCCAAAAGCCTTACCGAGCTTCAGGGCGGTGAATTTTCCGTCACGGTTGACGGTGATTTGTTTAAGGTAAGGATTGAATTTCCTTTGTGTGATAGAGATAATTAAAAAAACGGAGGTGGCAGTACAACTGCTATCTCCGTTATCTTTTATCGGTCTATTAAGTCAAGTAATGCTTGCTGTTTTTTTGGCGAAAGCTTTCTGAATACGGATATGAAAGCTTTTTCTTTTTGATTTAATACCTCATAGGTTTCGTCCTCGAGAAAAAATTGCGACAACGTTATGCCTAATGCTTCGCAAATGCATTGTAAATTTTCGATTTTAGGAGGACGGTTTCTGTGAATCATAGAATTTAAAGAGGACTGCGTAATACCGGATTGCAATGACAATTCGTATATGGACCAGCCTCTTTCGTTGCACAAATCAATGATTTTTTTGTTTATATTCATATTAATAGCCTTTCGTTGCTCTTTACATAATTATAATACGCAATTGAGAAAAATATATAACGCAAATAAGTTGACAATAAAACGCAAAAGCGTTATAATATTAATAATTATGCAAAAAATAAGGAAGTGTATGATTATGAACGTTTTTTATGAGAATTTGCTCGCTCTTTTAAAGACAGACGAACGCTTTTTTTCTGTTGAAGGTGAGTTTTTGAGAAATGCGGTATATGAGGCTGCCATGAAGATGGACTCAGACCTCTTGAAATTGCTTTACAAAAATGAAGCTACCAGAGATAAATTCTTCACCGATGTTGACGGTATCTTCGTTTTCGACAAAGTCGGTTTCGGTTGGGTAATCAATAATCGTGAATTTTTGCCCGATTCTTATACTCGTTATAAAAATAAAATCGGTCTTGTCAATGCAAATGGCGATTACATTTCCACTTCTAACGACATTTCCCTCGTCTTCCCTTATAAAGATTGTGTGCTCGAAGGTGGGCAGACAAAGGACGACCAAAAGAGAAGTGAAATTTTCTATAACGAAACACTTGCACCGGACGAAGTAGATAGACTTCTTTACCCAAAAGTACTGACTAATGCTAAAAGATACACGGCAGATGGTGTTGAAGAAAATATAGTAAATTTTGATGAAGATAACCTTATCGTCAAAGGCAATAACTTGTTAGTTATATCTACTTTAAGGAAAAAATATGCAAACAATGTTGATTGTATCTATATAGACCCACCATATTATTTTGATAAAAACAAACCTGCCGACGCTTTCAAATACAATTCTAACTTCAAGTTATCAACTTGGTTAGTATTTATGAAAGACAGATTATTGATTGCCAAAGACCTCTTGAAAGATAGCGGTGTAATATTCTGTCATATAGGCGAAGACGGTTTTCATTATCTTAAAAT
>JAFYTG010000079.1 GCA_017558945.1 Clostridia bacterium | reverse complement strand
TCGATTTTTGCACCGGTATCTGCGCAGATTTTCTGAATAACCTTACCGCCCTTACCGATAACTTCACTGATTTTATCAACATCAATCTTGCAGGAGAACATTTTGGGAGCACATTCCTTAACTTCAGGTCTCGGCTCTGCAATTGCCTTGAGCATAACCTCATCAAGGATGTAGAATCTGCCCTTTCTTGTCATTTCAAATGCAGCTTTTATGATTTCAGGAGTAAGTCCGTCAATCTTAAGGTCCATCTGAATTGCAGTAATACCCTTCTTAGTACCTGCAACCTTAAAGTCCATATCGCCGAAGAAGTCTTCAAGACCCTGAATGTCAATCATTGTCATCCATCTCTCGCCTTCAGTGATAAGACCGCAGGAAATACCTGCAACGGGAGCCTTGATCGGAACACCTGCATCCATAAGAGCAAGAGTTGAACCACAGATGGAAGCCTGAGAGGTAGAACCGTTGGAGGAAATAACCTCGGATACGAGACGGAGTGCGTAGGGGAACTCTTCAACGGAGGGGATAACGGGCTCGAGTGCTCTTTCAGCAAGCGCACCGTGACCGATTTCACGTCTGCCGGGACCTCTGGAGGCCTTAGCTTCACCTACCGAGTAGCCAGGCATATTGTAGTGATGCATATATCTCTTGAATTCCTGATCATCGATACCGTCAAGAAGCTGCTGATCGGAGATAGGACCGAGAGTTGCGGTGGTAAGAACCTGAGTCTGTCCACGGGTGAACATACCGGAGCCGTGAGTTCTGGGAAGGAGAGCAACCTCAGCGTTGAGAGGTCTCATCTGATCCATTCTTCTTCCGTCAACACGCTTCTGCTCATCAAGGAGCCAACGGCGTACAACGAGCTTCTGAAGTTTATACATACACTCGTTCACCATTGCGGTCATCTCGTCGGACATTTCGGGATATTCTTCTGCAAGATGCTCGAATACGTCAGCGTATACGACCTGAAGTCTGTCGTCACGAACGGTCTTGTCATCGGTATCAAGAGCAGCCTTTACCTTGTCGATAGCGTACTCACGAATCTTCTCGAAGAGGTCGTGGTCAACGTCGCAGGAGGGGTACTCAAACTTAGCCTTGCCAATCTCGGCAACGATAGAATCAATAAACTTGATGGTCTCACAGTTAACCTCATGAGCCTTCATAATAGCCTCGTACATATCCTCGTCGGATACCTCACGAGCGCCTGCCTCAATCATTACAACCTTCTTTGCAGAGGATGCAACAGTAAGCTCGAGGTCACTCTTCTCACGCTCCTCGCGAGTGGGGTTCATAACGAACTTGCCATCAACGAGACCTACGAAAACGCCTGCGATAGGACCATTCCACGGAATATCCGAAATGGAAAGAGCGATGGAAGCACCAATCATAGCGGTGATTTCGGGTGAGCAATCGGGGTCAACCGACATAACGGTAAGAGAGAGACAAACGTCGTTTCTCAAATCCTTGGGGAAGAGAGGACGGATGGGACGGTCGATAACACGGGAGGTGAGGATTGCCTTTTCGGTGGGCTTACCCTCACGCTTGAGGAAGCTGCCGGGAATCTTACCTACCGCATAGAGTCTTTCCTCGAAGTCAACCGACAGAGGAAGGAAGTCGATACCGTCACGGGGCTTTGCGGAAGCGGTAGCACAAGCGAGGATTGCGGTTTCGCCGTAACGAACGAGAGCCGAACCGTTTGCGAGCTGTGCCATCTTACCTGTTTCTACAACAAGCTCACGGCCTGCAAGAGTCGTTCTGAATGTCTTGAAGTTTTCAAACATTTTAATTTTTCCTTTCTGTACCGCCTCGACAGATTAGCAAATAAAGGAAAGCCGAAACGGTTTTCGACGCTCTTTTATTTGCTAATTCTAATTTATCGGGCGGTTGTATTTTATTTGTTTCTAAAAAAAATCCACATATGGCGTCCATATGTGGTGGGCGCGATAAGTCATAAACCGAAAAGAAGCTGAAGACAGCTTCTTCTCGGTTGAGACCACGCTGGGTGTTCGGACTTACTTTCTGAGTCCGAGCTTTTCGATGATTTCACGGTAACGGTTGATATCCTTCTTCTGCAAATAGTTGAGAAGGTTTCTTCTGTGACCTACCATCTTAAGGAGTCCGCGACGGCTGTGATGGTCCTTGTTATTGGACTTCAGGTGCTCGGTAAGATTGTTGATTCTGTTGGTAAGAATAGCAATCTGTACTTCGGGCGAGCCGGTGTCTTTCTCATGAGTGCGATAGCTCTCAATGATATTCTGCTTAACGTCCTTCTGCATTATGTTCACCTCCATATTTTTTTCGCCGATAACTCGGTGCAGGAGGGTGAAGGTTCCATTTAAGGAACGCCTTAAAACCCCACACTGAGTCATGGTTATGCCCCTTTTACGGGCACTATACAGTATATCATAACATTTTAATTTTGTAAAGACTTATTTTTAAAAAAACAGGTGGTCGTTAACAAAATATTTACATTTTATTAGCACTCTCTCGTCTTGAGTGCCAAAATTCTTGTTGACAAACCTTAAAAAAGAGAGTAAAATCTATTCATACAAATATTTCTTTTAAAAGGAGAATAATTATGGACGAAAAAAAGAGGGGCGGTATATCGGTTGAGACCGAGCATATATTCCCGATTATAAAAAGATGGCTTTATTCCGACAAGGAGATTTTTCTCCGTGAGCTTGTGTCAAACGCTTGTGACGCTATAACTAAGCAAAAGAGACTCGTTTCTCTCTCGGAGGCAACCGACGACGGCAAGCCTTACAGAATTGACGTTACACTCGACAAGGCGGCGAAAACTCTCACCGTCGAGGACAACGGTCTTGGTATGAGCGAGGAGGAGATTGAAAAATACATCAACCAGATAGCTCTCTCAGGCGCTCTTGAATTCATCGAGAAATACGAGCAGGAATCCGAGGACGGTGGCATCATCGGTCACTTCGGTCTCGGCTTCTACTCTGCGTTTATGGTAGCCGACACGGTTGAAATTTATTCAAAATCCTACACGGGCGCTCCTGCGATTCATTGGACCTGCAACGAGGGTGGAGAATTCGAAATGGAGCCCTGTGATAAGGCGGAAAGAGGAACGAAAATCGTTCTTCACGTAACAGACGAGGAAGCGGAATTTCTTGAGAAGGCAAGACTTGAGGAAATTCTCAACCGCTATTGTGCGTTTATGACCACCGAGATATACTTCAAGAGCAGTGAGGATACAGAGGCTGAAGAAAAGCCCATCAACGACCCCACTCCCCTTTGGACAAAAGCCCCTTCCGAATGCACCGACGAGGAGTATAAGGAGTTTTACCAAAAGCTCTTTATGGACTTCAAGGAGCCTCTTTTCTCCATTCACATCAATGCGGACTATCCTCTCAACTTCAAGGGTATTCTCTGGTTTCCGAGGCTCTCTCACGAATATTCAAACCTTGAGGGTCAGGTAAAGCTTTTCTACAATCAGGTGTTCGTTGCTGATAATATAAAGGAAGTAATCCCCGAATACCTCCTTATGCTCAAGGGTGTCCTCGACTGTCCCGAGCTTCCCTTGAACGTTTCAAGAAGCTATCTTCAGAACAGCGGATACGTTTCCAAGATTTCCGCGCACATCGTCAAGAAGGTATGCGACAAGCTCAACTCTCTTATGAACACCGAGCGTGAAGCATACGAAAAGATGTGGGACGACGTTAAGCCCTTCGTTGAGTACGGCTCCATGCGTGACAAGAAGTTTTACGACAGAGTCAAGGGCTCAATCCTCTTCAAGACGGTTGACGGCAAATATACGACTCTTGAAGAATACACCTCCAAGAACACCAAGGAGGCAGGAAAGGTATTCTACGCTACCGACAAGACCCAGCAGTCAAGATATATCAAGCTTTTCCGTGACGAAGAAATCGACGTGCTTCTCCTTGACACAATGATGGATACGCAGTTTGTTTCCTTCCTTGAGTCACAGAACGAGGGCGTTCACTTCGCAAGATGTGACGCAGAGCTTGCGGACAGCTTGAAGAAGGACGAGGAAACCGTTTCAAACGAGCTTCTTCTTGAGGTATTCAAGAAGGCGGTAGGTGAAGGAGAGGTCGAGCTTGTAAGCCTCAAGGACGAGGGTACTCCCGCAATGCTTACCCTTTCCGAGCAGGACAGACGCTTCTCGGATATGATGAAAATGTATGCCCGCGACGGCTTTGGCAATATGCCCGCAACTCCCGAAAAGCTTCTCGTCAACGTCAAGAACGGCGTTGTCGCAAAGATTGAGAGTATGCTCGGCGACACCTCAAAGCGTGAGCTTTGCGAGAAAATGGCAAGAGAGATTTATATGCTTGCGCTTATTTCTCAAAGACCTCTTACCGAGGCAGAGCTTGAAAGCTTTGTAAAGGGTAACCTTGAAATTCTTGAAAGTTTGACTTGACAAAATTTAACGATTGTGATAGAATAGCCACAACACAAAGGGGTGCTTGCGACAAGCAGGCTGAGATTGGACATGAAATGCGGTCCTGACCCATGAACCTGATGCGGATAATGCCGTCGTAGGAAACAAAGTGTGAAAGCATATTGTTATACGAAATTAATCGCAAAGGGTTTTTCCCCTTTGCGATTTTTTTAATTGAAAGAGGTAAAACCAATGAACACACGCAAAACGACACGCACGCTCTGTGAGGGTGCACTTCTCATCGCAATCGGCTTTATTTTCAGCTATCTTGAAATATCGCCCGGCTTCTTGAACGGAGGTGCAATAGGCTTTGCGATGCTTCCCGTTATTCTGTTTTCGGTAAGACACGGCGCAGGCTGGGGCACGCTTGCAGGCTTCATCTACGGTATCACGCAGTATATCGAGGGCAACGGTCTTGCAATCGACTGGAAGACGATAATCCTTGACTATCTCGTGGCTTATGCCCTTCTCGGTCTCGGTGCGGGACTTTTCAAAAACAGAGTCTATATCGCAACCGTTGTCGGAAGCTTTTTGAGATTTCTCCCTCATTATTTTTCAGGTGCGCTCATTTGGGGAGAATGGATGCCCGATGAATTTCTCGGTATGAAAATGACGTCTCCCTGGATTTACTCGGCAATTTACAACGGCGCTTATATTATTCCTTGTGCCATTATCGTCACCATTCTTTTCTATCTGCTCTCGCTCAATTCACGAATGAAGAGCTTTATAAAGGCAGAAGATGTAAAGTAAATAAATCTCCTAAAAAGAGGCTGTAAAAAACTCTAACAGTTTTTTACAGCCCATTTTTTATTTTCGCATTCTTGCTCTGTATTCAAGAGGAGTTACGCCCTCGGTCTGCTTAAAGATTCGATTGAAGGTATTCACCGCAGAAAATCCGCTTGCATACGCTATATCGCTAATACTCTCCTCACCGCCTTCAAGAAGGCGCTTGGCGTGACTTATGCGATAAGACGAAAGAAGCTTGCGGAAGTTGATTCCCGTGAGCGTATGAAGGCTTGATGAAAGATACTTTTCGTTATAGCCGAATTGCTGTGCAAGAATCTTGAGGGTTATAGGCTCGGTATAATGCTCGCTGACGTAGCTTATGACCTTCTGATAAAGCTTGCCGTCAAGCTCCTCTCCCTCCCCGTCAAAGCTTGCCGTCGAAAGCACTCTGTCACAGATGAGATTGAGCGCTCCGCAGATTGAGATTTTAGAGCCTCCGACGAGTGCTTCAAGGCGGTCTGTGACGTACTCAAGACCTGACATATCCACCGCGCTTGTAACGAGCGCTCTTCCCGAAAGCTCGTGAAAGAAAAGAGGAATATAGTCGTTTGAAAAGACGGCGCAGACGACTTCACAGTCAACGCAGTTATACCTATGAGGAGTATTCGGCAGAATAAAGACAAGCTCGTTTTCACGCAGGGTATACGGCCTACCCTTAATATACACCTCGGCGTTACCCTTTCGGCAGAGAAGCAGCTCACTGAATTCGTGCAAATGCTCGTACACAACGTAGCCGTTATGCCAACGGCACTTGTAATCATATTCATATCCGAAGTTCTCGTTTTGATAAATCATACGCTCACCTTACCTTTTGAGAAAATTTTATCACATTATGGGCAGAAAATCAAGATTTTTGGGTGTAAAATATACAAAAACCATAATGGAGGTATTAATAATGAAATGGAGCGAGGAAAGGGCTTGGGAATGGTATAACTCAAGACCCTGGATAAGAGGCTGTAACTATATGAGCGCCGACTGTGCTAACAGAGTTGACCTCTGGCAGAGCTACGGCTTTGAGGAAAGATTCAAGACTACCGAGGAGGAGCTTAAGGTAATGCAAGCCCTCGGCTACAACTCGGTGAGACTTATACTCGAATTTGTCGTATGGGATGAGGAGCACGACTCCTTTATGGAAAGATTTGAAAGATATATTTCCCTCTGCGACAAGTATGGAATTTCCTGCATGATAGTGCTTGCAAACGATTGTATGAGACCCAAGGGAATGGAAAAAAATACCCTTGGCGAGCAGCATTATGACTGGGGATATCACGGAGGCAGAAAGCAATCTCAGCACGATAGTCTCGGCATGGGAGACCACGTGCTTGACTATCCCGAAACCGCCGAAAGATATTTTGCAATGGTACGTGAGATAGTTGACAAATACAAGAACGACGAGCGTATCGTTATGTGGGACGTATATAACGAGGTAGGAAACTCAGGACGAGAGCCGATAACCCTCCCAAATCTCAAAAAGCTGTTTGAGCTTCTCCGAGAGATAGACCCCATTCAGCCTCTCACCTGTGAGGTATGGAGATTCGGCCCTCAAAAGAGTCTCGACGACGTTTCCGAGGCGGAAAAGTATGCACTTGAGCAATCGGACATCATATCCTTCCATAGCTATCTTCCCTACCGTGACCTTATAAAGCAAATAAAGATGCTGAAGGTTTTCAACCGTCCGATCGTATGCAGCGAATGGCTTAACAGAATTTCGGGTAACACGGTTTTCGATACCTTCCCGCTATTCTATCTTGAAAAGATAGGCTGTTATAACTGGGGCTTCGTTGCAGGAAAGTATCAAACCTATGAGCCTTGGAATTTCTACTGGCTTCTCTATGATCAGGACCCGAATATTGATTTTGATTTCACAAAATGGTTCCACGATCTGTACAGACCAAATCACAGACCATACGATCCCAAGGAGGAAAAGCTCATACGTGAGTTCTGCAAGCTTGCGGACGAGGATTTTGCCAAGGAGAAAAAAGAATGAGCATAAGCGTTAAAAAGCATAAGCAAACAATCCCGACCTACGTTCCCAAAAATGCTAACGATTTACCTATGTTCTTTGAGAACAAGCCCTATCAGGGTGCATCGGGAAGGCTTTATCCAATCCCCTATTCCGATGGTATCACCGACGAGAAAAAGGACGTTGAATACGAGGCATACACAATCGAAAACGAATATATAAAAACAGTGCTTCTCCCTGAGATTGGCGGTAAGCTTCTCCGAGGCTACGACAAGGTAGGAGAGCACGATTTCATCTATTACAACGAGGTTATAAAGCCTGCACTCGTCGGACTTGCGGGTGCTTGGATTTCGGGAGGCATTGAGTTTAACTGGCCTCAGCATCACAGACCTACCACCTTTATGCCCGTCGAGGCAAAAATTGAAGAAAACCCCGACGGCTCAAGGACCGTATGGATGGGCGAGGTCGAGCCCTTCAACAGAATGAAGGGTATGGTCGGCATTACGCTTGACGAGGGCAGAAGCTACATCAAGGCAAAGGTACGCCTTTACAACCGCACTCCTCTGCCTCAGGTATTTATGTGGTGGGCAAATCTTGCCGTTCCCGCAAGCAATAGCTACCGAACAATTTTTCCGCCCGATTGCGAATGGGTAAATGACCACGACAGACGAGCAATACTCGAATGGCCTATTGCCAAGGGAGTTTACAAAACCGCACGCCCTTACGATTTCGGAGAGGGCACCGACCTTTCTCATTATGATGCGGTAAAGGTTCCCTCTTCATATCTTATCTCTCAGGGACAGAGTGATATGGATTTCATTGCAGGATATGACGTTGCCCTAAACAAGGGCATTGCAACGGTGGCGAACCATCACATCTCTCCCGGCAAAAAAATGTGGCATTGGGGTATAGGCGACTTCGGTGATATGTGGTGCAACAACCTCACCGACGAAAACGGTCAGTACATCGAGCTTATGACGGGAGTTTATACCGACAATCAGCCCGACTTTACGTGGATTGCTCCCTATGAATCTCACGAATTTGAGCAATATTGGTATCCCATCCGTGACATTGGTGAGGTGAAGAATGCCTCCATTGATGCGGCGGTGAATATGGAGAAGCGTGAGGACGGCTTGTTTATAGGCTTTAACGTAACGGGAGATTTCAAAAACGCAACCGTCATTGTAGAGGACAAATGCCGTACTCTCTTCCACGACGTTTGTGATATGACTCCCTCGACGTCTTATATGAGAACCGTCGATATAGGTGACACGGATATGAATTCTCTTACCGTATCACTCATTTCGGGTGACGGAAAAGTACTCGTAACATATACCCCTTATGTCAGGGGTCAGAAGAAGCCCATTGAACCGAGAAAGCCCGTCAAGCGTCCCTGCGAATATGAGACGGTAGAGGAGCTTTATATTAACGGATACCATCTTGAGCAGTACAAGCAACACAATTATAAGGCTTGCGACTATTACCTTGAGGGTATACGACGCGATAGCGGTGACATTCGTTGTAACACCTCTATGGCAAGGCTTTCCATTAAGAACGGTGAGTTTGAAAAGTGTGTTGAATACTGCGACGTTGCCATAAAGAGACTTACCTCAAGAAACGAGCATCCGACCGACACGGAAGCGTTTTACCTCAAGGGACTTGCGCTCACCTACCTTGGACGCTATAAGGAAGCATATGACGTTCTTTACAAGGCGGCGTGGAATTACACACACAGAAGTGCCGCTATGCTTGAGCTTGCATTTATGGATTGCAGAGCAGGTGATTTTGTTCCCGCGCTCAAGAAGATAGATGAATCCCTTTCTCTCAATATGGACAACGGCAAGGCTCGAAGCTTAAGAACGGCTATTCTCCGGCAGATAAATCCCGAGGCGGCAGAAAAGTACGCCAAGGAAAACGTCGAGCGCGATAAGCTTGACCTTCTTGCCCTTGTGGAATATTCCCATTTTGCAGATTGCAATTCGGAATTGGAGCAATTTGCAAAGAAGCCTGAGAACATACTCGACGTGGTCTGCGACTATATGAAGGCGGGATTTATCGAGGATGCCGTTTATACTATTGATTTATTCAAGGGGGACTATCCTCTCATCGAGTATTACAAGGGATATCTTACGAAGGATATTTCCTTTATAAAGAAAGCCGAAAAAATGGATACCGGCTATTGCTTCCCGTCTCGTCTTGAGGATATTGCGGTGCTTGAATATGCGATAAGCAACGGCGGTGCAAACGCTTGCTACTATCTTGGTTGCCTTTACTACGACCGCTTCCGCTATGATGAAGCGGCATCCCTTTGGGAGAAGTGCGTTGAAGCCGAGAGTGGTCATGGCAAGGCTTGGAGAAACCTTGCACTTTACTACTTCGACAAGAAAAACAATCCCGAAAGAGCAAAGATCTGCCTTGAAAACGCAATGAAGCACAAGCGTGACCCGAGATTACTTCTTGAATACCAACAGCTTCTGAAGAACACAAACCATTCACCCGAAGAGCGTCTTGCGGTATATGAGAAATACCCCGACCTACTTGCAGAGCGTGACGATTGCTATCTGGATAAATTGACTCTGGTTTCTCAAACGGGAGATTTTCAGAGCGCAATTGAGCTTGCCCGTGTAAAGCGCTTTCATATTTACGAGGGCGGCGAGGGTAAGCTTACCAAGCAGCACGCCTGGATGC
>JAFYTG010000078.1 GCA_017558945.1 Clostridia bacterium | reverse complement strand
CGTTGACTCTTCTCTTATTGAAAGAAAGGTAGAGCGTGACGACGTTAAGGTATTCTACATCCCTGCAACACGTCTTGCAAACGAAATCGGTGCTCCTACTCTTGCTAATATGATTATCACGGGTAAGCTTATTAAGGAAACGGGTGCAGTTTCCTACGACAATCTTGACGATGCACTTCATAAGGTTGTATCCGCAAAGCATCAGAATCTTTTCGATCTCAACAAAAAGGCAATTGAATGCGGATATAATTACGCAGACTAAAAAAGTGACGGGCATCTGCTGACAATTCTCGCCTATCTTAATAATCCATACTACACTCAAACAAAGTAAAACGGCGAGGTTATATTAAATGCAATTTCCTATGTTATAAAAAACCTGAGCTTTCCAATCAATTGGAAAGCTCCTTTTTTGTTGACTTTTATATAATTAAATGTTATAATCTAAAAAAACAAATTCATTTAAACGCTTGGAGGTCATATGAATTTTTTCGAAAATAACAGCTTTAAAAAATGGTGCTGGATTGAGCTTATAGGCTTTGACAATACGTCAAAGGATTTTGGCGTTCAGGACTTTATAGACAGAGCGGGATTTACTCCCGACGGTGTATCGCTTCTTATTTCATGGCTCGGATTTGTTTTTGAGCACGAAGGACTTGAAGTGGAAAAGAAGCTGAATGACGGTGAATGCAGCTACGTAGGCCACCGCTTCTGTCCCGAAAGAGAGCGTCAGCCGTGGACTAATTATCAATTAAAAGGACTTGTCGATGCTTTACATTCTCACGGAGTAAAGGTGTATATAAGCTTCTTCAACTATTGCAGCTTTAAGGAGGATGACGGAACGGTTTTCGTTGACCCATTCCACAAGGAGCATCCCGAGGTAAGAGAAAAAGGCAGCACAGGCACTTACATTTCAACTCATATGCTTAAGCGCCTTTCTGACGGTACGTATTACGAGGACGTGCTTCAGGAAAGAACTGTAAAAACACTTGTAGACTATAATTTTGATGGTATACAGATTGCTGACGGTATATCATCCCCCAGACTTTCTATTCCCTCCTCCTTCGAGTACGACGACATTCTGTTGCAATTTGAAGAAGCAACGGGTATAAAAATTCCCGAAGGCATCGACGTTAAGGAATACGTTAAAGAAAACTGTTATCTTGAATATATCGACTTTTGCACAAAGCGCTGGAACGGATTCTTCACAAAATTCTACAAAAGGCTCGAGGATGCAGGAAAGACCGCTCATTTCAATTCTGCGTGGACAACCTGTGCTATCGACTCCATTTACCGCTATGGTGTGGATTACAGAGGTGTGCGTGATGCGGGTGCTAAATCCTGCATAATTGAGGACGTTTCAGGTGCCGTAACAGTTCTTGCCAAGGAATATAACGGCTTCCTTATGACCGACGAGGAGCGTCGCAGAATACATTACTGGTTCTTATCAAAGCTTATGGTTAACCGTGCAACGCTTAAAGGAGTAGATATTCTTCCCATTGCAAATATTCACGACAATATGGAGCAATGGGGCGTATACGAGCATTTACGCACTTATATGATGATGTCAACGGCTTGTAATATGAATACTCTCGTTTATACGAAGGACGGCTGTAAGCCCTTGATTGATGGTCCTCTGTACTGTCTGTGTGATTCACTTAAGGCAAGTGATTGGGACTACATTCGCAACGTGTGGAATACTGCGTATACCGAAAACGCTTACGGAAACGCAGGTGTAACGCTTGTATGGAGTGATAAAATCATTGATACAGAGCTTAGTGCTCTCTATTCTTCAAGAAGAGCAACAACCACTCATATACTCACCGAGCTTATGTACGGTGCAACTCCCGTAAATGCAGTTGTACGCGTTGAGGACATTGAGTATATGCCCAAGCCCTTCGGAGTTTACTCGGGAGCTTTACTCGTCATCAATCCCGATTTATACGACGAAGCTGAATTTGAAAAGATAAAGGCTACGGGACGCGACATATTCGTTATTACCCTTCCCGACAGTGTACCCGAGGGCTTCAACGTTATCGTTGAAGAAAAGAACTCCTTTGGCGGTATAGTCCTTGCCTCCAACAAAAAGCAGAAATGCACGACCGTTGAGAACAATGCAGAATACTCATTTGACTCAAAGAAGGATAACGAGCCTCTTGATGCGCTCTGGGCACACACTCTTGCACACAAGCCGTATTCAAATGATTTCTGGATCGAGTGCGGTAATGCAATTCAAACGCTTTCAGGCGCACCGTCCATCGACCGCGACCTCATAACCGAGCACGGTGTTCACCGTCGCGTATGCAAATACATCTGTGTGCAGACGACGGATGAAAGCCGTTGCCGAGTTATTCTCTTAAACGATGATTACTGGTATAACCTGCCAAACGTTACGTTTGATAAGAAAATCAAGAATGCTACCTGCATTACAAAGTACAAGGGCTACGAGGTGCATTTGGGAGAAAAATCCGTTTCAACACTCGTTCCTATCAAGTCTGCTGAAATCATCGACGTTGAATTTAAATAAAATAGCATTTTTATATCAAAATAACCGTCACTTATTTGTGACGGTTATTTTACGCAAAAAAGTGAAGCCTTTGGGCTTCACTTTGATTTTTATTTATTGGGAATAAGCTTAACCTTTGCACCATTACCGATTCCGCAAGCGTTAGCATCATCAGTATCAAGATGCATTTCAAGAGCAAACTTATCGCTGACTCTTACCTGAACGTCGTAAAGAGCGGTGCGCTTACCGTCACCGTTAACCTCAACTGCAACGTATTCTCCGTCCTTAACGCCAAATCTCTCTCCATCCTTATCACTCATATGTATGTGGCGGTTAGCGAGGATACAGCCTTCCTTGAGTGTTACAAGCCCCTTAGGACCAACAATGGTAACGGGAGCTGAACCCTCAATCGAACCTGATTCACGAACGGGAGGCTTAACCTTAAGAGTAAAGGAATCGGTTCTTGAAATCTCAACCTGAGAAGCCTTACGAACAGGACCTAAAACTCTTACACCCTCGATCGCACGAAGAGATGGACCGATAAGGGTAAGCTGCTCCTTGCAAGCATACTGACCGGGCTGAGAAAGGTCCTTAAGTTTTTGAAGCTCATATCCCTTTCCAAAGAGTATTTCAAGATGCTCTTGAGAAAGATGTATATGTCTGTTGGAAACGCCTACGGGGATATCTCCCTCGTCTGCCTTTTCGCAAGAATCTACAATTCTTTTAACGATTTCAGAAATCGCTTTTACATCGTATTCCATATTTTTGCTCCTATCAGATAATTCTGAAGCTATCTGCCATAACGCATCTGCGCTGACGAGTGAAGCTACGTGCGGAGGTGATACCCTCACCGGTAGGACCTGCGATAGTAAAGGTGGTGTGACCTTCACCGCCAAAGCCTATACCTGCATAAGAGGGAGCGTTCTTAACGAATATAGTGGTTTCAACTTCTCTTGCAAATCTTGAGAGGTTGTCGATATTCTTGGAGTGCATATGAGCTGTATGACGGTTGCCGTGCTCTGCCATAACTGCAAGAGTACTAGCCTCGTCAATAACGTTAACGCGAACAATAGGAAGAATGGGCATCATAAGCTCATGCTGAACGAAGTCGTGTTCAAATCCGGTCTCGCAAATTACGCAACGGATATCGTCGGAAACCTCAATGCCAATCTTTGCAAGAAGAACCTTTGCATCACGACCTACACAGTCACGACAAACAGTCTTGACTGTCTTGCCGGCTTTATTGGTCTTTTCTACGAGAACGACCTTAGAAAGTGCATCTGCCTGCTCAGCGTTAATGAGATAAGCACCTGCCTTCTTCATACCCGCAATAAGCTCGTCTGCAATGTTACGGAATGCAAATACTTCTTTTTCCGCAATACAAGGAAGGTTATTGTCAAAGGTACATCCGTCGATGATGTCCTTAGCAGCCTTTGCAATATCAGCGGTATCGTCAACGATTACGGGAGGATTACCTGCACCTGCACCGATTGCCTTCT
>JAFYTG010000077.1 GCA_017558945.1 Clostridia bacterium | reverse complement strand
GATTAATTTTTGAAAACCGATTTCGGTTTTCTACCTTAACGTTTCCCAACGGGAAACATATCGAATATTTACTCGTAGTAAGCCGAGTAAATATATATCGAAAATTCCGAAGGATTTTATATCGCCGCCTTCGGCTTACAGCTTCCTTCTCCAGAAGCCCGAGAAATAGGCGGTGGTGATGAGAATAGCCTCGAATATCCAGGAGAATACCCAGCCCGAATAAACGCCCGTCATACCGAATCGAGGTGCGAGTATCAGGGTGGCAATGATTCGTGCGACCGAGCCGATTGCCGTAAAGGCAAAGACGGCGTTTACCTCCTTGACTCCTCGGAAGAAATTGTGGAACAGATTGTTTATAACGTTGAAGAATACGAAGGGGAGGAACAATCTCACGAACACGAGTGAAAGCTCGAGGGATTCTCCGACGTAGCCATCCTCGAAAAAGAGGGAGCAAATGGGCTGTGCGAGGAGGATGGTGAGCAAAAGCACCGGTGTCAAGAAGATAACGCCCTGAAGCAAGCCGACCTTGACGCCCTTCTTGAGATTGTCGTATTTTTTCGCGCCTACCGACTGTGCGGTGTAATTCATAACGGAGAGTGCGGAATTCTGATATATTGCGGCGTTGATATCGTACATCTGCTGAGCGACCGAGTAGGCGGCGGTGGCACTCTTTCCGAGAACGTTGACGGAGGGGGAGATGATGAAATTGGAGAAGTACATAACGAGCTGCTGAAGTGCGATGGGAGCACCGAGTCTGAAGCTGTATCTCAGCTCCTCCTTATCAAACAGCACTCCTCCGACGGCGTTAAGCTCCTTGAAGCAGAGGCTTGCCTTGCGGTAATAGAAAACGAGTCCGACGACGGTTGCAAGGGTGGAGGCAACGGCAATTCCGTTTACACCCATTCCGAGAAGCACTACGCTTACCACACGGAGTCCGATTCCGAGCACGGTGGTGATGATGGATACCTTGAAGGGATAACCGCTTGCGCCGAGTGCCTGAAAGAATTTTACGTAGAATACGGGAAGCACGAGCAGAAAATTTGATAAAACGACTATTATAAAGTAGGATCTTGCATCCTCCATAATGCTCGGGTCGACCTTGAGAAATGAAAAGATTGGGTCGATGAAAAGTATACAGATAAGACTTAAGGAAAATGCAACCGAACTTATAACTATGAGATTGGTGCGGTAGCAGCGCTTGATGCCCTCGTAGTCCTTCGCACCGAAAAGTATTGCGATACGCAGTGATACGCCCGACGCATATCCCCACAGAAATGAGGACAAAAAGGAGATAAAGCCTGCAGTACAGCCGATTGCCGCACGTCCCGCCTCTCCGAGATATTTACCCGCGATGGCGGCGTTTATCACGTTGAAGCCCTGTGACATAATGCCCGACAGCACTATCGGTATGGCGAAGAGGATAAAGCTTTTGTATATGTTACCCTCGGTAAGATTTTTCAAATATTTCACCTTCAATACTTGATTTATGGTTTTTTGAAGTGTATAATCATTATATACATTATATAACCAATATGGGATTTTTTCAACTATGTTCAAAATTTTGAACAATTCTCAACATTTCTCAAAAAGGGTGAGGGTATGTATCAGAAGGAAAGGCTTGACGAAATACTTGAAATTCTCAAGGCAAGCGGCTACGTGACGGTAAAGTATCTGACCGAGAGGCTTCACTATTCCACGGCAACCGTAAACTAGATTTGAATATACTTGAGAAGCAGAAGCTCGTACACCGTACCTACGGCGGAGTTGAGCTGGTGGAGAAGAAGGGCGTGACTCTTCCCTTCCGCTATCACAAGATGAAGAGCGCGAAGGCAAGACTTGCCCGAGTCGCCGCTGAGCTTGTGCGTGACGGTGACACGGTATTTTTAGACGCATCAACGACCACCGAATACATAAGCCACTATCTCGTTGATAAAAAGGATATAACCGTCATTACGAACAATATTGCTATGGTGAGCTTTTTGTCCGACCGCGGTGTCAACGTGATATGCCTCGGAGGGCGTGTGGTTGAGCCTCCGAGTATGCTCTCGGGGGAGGATACCGTTGATATGGCGGAGCGGTATAACGCTGATATCTGCTTCTTTTCGACGGGAGGCTTTACACGTGACGGAATAATCGAGGGTAGCTTTGTCTACGGTCAATTGCACCGTGTGATGAGACGAAACTCCAAAAGGGTCTGGTACGTTGCCGACCACGATAAGCTCAAGGACTTTTTTTCTCAAAATCTCTTTGATTTCGGAAGCGTCGACGGCGTTATTTCGGACTATCGGTTTGAGGATGAGGTGAAGAGAAAATACGGGGAATGTAGGTTTGTGACCGTGGAAAAGTAGAGCTTCGCAGCTCGATATGTTTGCTGTCGCAAGCGTTATGGTTGAAACATGGTTTGCGTTGCGGAAATTTTATACGTGCACTGTTGGGGTATGGACGATATACAGACCATATTAAGAGGGCTTATATACAAGCCGCGATGATTTATTTGATTCGGAGAAAAGCTATGACGAACACACAATTTATAAGCAAGGCGGATGCTTACAAAAGACCCTTGAAGAAGAGGGCGGTCAAGCCTGCTCGTTTCGTTGAGATATACCGTGACGAGGAGGCGTTTCAGGGAGTTGCCGTAAGAGAGCTCGGGGATATCACACCTGTGACACTAATGTCGGGTGACAGCGTTATTCTCGACTTTGGCGGTCACTGTGTCGGATACCCTTCCCTTGACCTTCACTGCGTCGGGGATAACATATCCGATTCACCGACGAGGCTTAAGCTTTCCTTTGCTGAATTTCCCCTTGAGCTTTACGCCCGTCACGGAGAATACAACGGACTTTTAGGCAACGGGTGGCTTCAATACGAGGAGAAAACGGCGGTGTTCACTCCCTGCACTCTTCGCGTTGACAGAAGGTATTCCTTCCGCTATATGAAGATCGAGAGGGTGGACAACGCTCCCTATCCTATGGTGGTTGAGAGCTTCAACGCCGAGTGCGTTTCGGCGGTCGAGCTTGACTCGGTTGAAAAATACATTGCGCCCGACGAGCGCTTACAGAGGATATACGACGTATCTCTCAAGACTCTTGCGGAGTGTGAGCAGGAGGTTTTCGAGGACGGTCCGAAGCGTGACAGACGGCTTTGGATAGGTGACCTTCGCCTTCAGGCTATCACCGACTACGTTACCTTTAAAAATCTCGACCTTATAAAGAGGTGCATATATCTTTTTGCAGGCTACCTTAACTCAAAGGGAGAGGTTGCTCCCTGCGTATATCCCGATTGTCCGCCCTACCGACTTGAGTGGACCTTTGCGGATTATTCTATGTTTTTGTGCTCCTGCATTTACGATTATTATAAGGCTACGGGAGACCGTACTCTTGCCGACGAGCTTTACGGCGTGGCATTTAATCAGCTTGAAATGGTTTCTTCAAGAATTGAGGCTGACCTTCAGGCAACGGCAGACGGTACGTTTATTGATTGGTGTCCGAGCCTTGACAAGAGCGTTGCGCTTCTCGGTGTATACGCCTATTGTCTCGGTCAGCTCAACGAAATAAGGGCAGACGAATGGCTTGAGGCGGAGATAAAAAAGACTCACGCAAGACTTCGAGGCTTTTTGAAAGACGGGGTACTTGTGACACCTTTGGGACAGGTGTCTCAGCACTCGCAGGTGTGGGGAGCATTGTCGGGAGCGTTTGACCGTGAGGAGTGTCGGAGGCTTCTTGAAGAGCTTGACACCCTTGACACCGAGTACACCTTCCGCACGCCCTATGCAAGACATTATTATATCGAGGCTCTCGTTTCGGCGGGGCTTGAGGATAAGGCGCTTTCCTTCATTCGTGATTTCTGGGGAATGATTCTTGACGCAGGCTTTGATACCTGTCCCGAGATATTCAATCCCGACAATCAATTTGAGTCACCTTATGAGGCGCCCGAAATCAACAGTGCCTGTCACGCGTGGAGCTGTACTCCTGCGTACTGGATAAAGAGGCTTTGTAAAGAAGAATAACTGTGAACACTCTTGAAAAAAACTGCGTAAAATTGAGGTGGAATTGATGAAGGTTGTTATTGCGATAGATTCCTTTAAGGGAAGTCTTACAAGCTTGCAGGCAGGTGAGTCTGCAAAAAAAGGTATTTTAAGGGCTTATCCCGATGCCGAGGTCAAGGTTATGCCTATTGCCGACGGCGGTGAGGGTACTCTTGACGCGGTTACGTCTGCCGTAAAAAGCGAGCTCGTCGAGGTGGAGGTAACTCTTCCGACGGGGGACAGAGGTATTGCCCGTTACGGAATTTTAGAGGACGGCTCGGCGTTTGTTGAGGTTGCCGAGGCAGTAGGTCTTACCCGTGTGCCACTTGAAAAGCGTGACCCGATGACCGTCACGAGCTACGGTCTCGGTGAATTGCTTTTTCACGCCATAAAGGAGCGTGGATGCCGTCGGTTTACCGTAGGACTTGGAGGAAGTGCAACCAACGACGGCGGTATTGGTATGCTCGAGGCTCTCGGCTACCGCTTTGCCGAAGGAAGAGTAAGCCGAGGTGCTATGGGACTTCGTGAGGTGCGTTTTGTGGATGACTCATCGGTTATTCCCGAGCTTTCCGAGTGTCACATCACTCTTGCCTGCGACGTTAAAAACGCTCTCTGCGGTGATAACGGATGCAGTAAGATTTTTGCTTTACAGAAGGGCGCGGGAGAGGATGACCTTGCCGTAATGGATGAATGGATGTCGGGCTACGCCGACGTTGTCGAAAAGCATATTCCCACGGCAAACAAAAACGCCGAGGGTAGCGGTGCGGCAGGGGGCTTGGGCTTTGCCTTTATGGGTGTTTTAGGTGCTCGAATGAGGGCTGGTATTGAGGTGGTTGCAGAGGTTACGGGGCTTGAATCGGAGGTCTCAACCGCGGACGTTATCGTCACGGGTGAAGGACGCCTTGACGGTCAATCCGTGATGGGAAAGGCGCCCGTCGGAGTTGCCTCGGTCGGCAAAAAATATTCTCTTCCCGTGATAGCTCTTTCGGGCTGTGTGAGAGAGGATGCGACCGCTCTTCTTGATTGCGGTATTGATGCATATTTCCCGATAGTTCAGTCTCCCTGCACTCTTGAAGAGGCAATGGAGGAGAGCCGAGCTATGAAAAATCTTGAGGCAACGGCTTATCAGGTGTTTCGTTTAATGAAAATCGGAGGAATAAAATGACAACCCTTTTGCTTGTGCGTCACGGTGAGAGCGAGGCAAATAAATCAAATATATTCGCAGGCTGCGGAATTGACCCCGAGCTTACCGAAAAGGGACTTGAGCAGGCTCGTCTTTATTCCGAATACGCCGTGAAGAAATATAAGATAGACAGAGTTTATGCAAGCCCGATGAAGCGTGCCTTTCGTACGGCAAAGGCTTGCGCCGACCTGCTTGGAATCGAGGTGACGGTGCATAACGGACTTCGTGAGATTTTCGCCGGAAAATGGGAGGGTATGACTCTCAAGGCAATTTTTGAGGAGTATCCCGAGGAATTTGAAATATGGGTCAAGGATATTTCGCATTGTCGGTGCACCGACGGTGAATCCGTTGATGAAATGTGCGAGCGTTTTACCGCCGCCCTTTCGGAGATTGCCGAGAAAAACGAAGGAAAGACCGTGCTTATCGGTACTCATTACACTCCCGTCAGAGCAATGCAGGCGGTGGCTGTCAAGGGTAGCGTTCACGCAATGCAGGGCTTTGACCATATTCCCAATACCTCTATCACCGAGATTTTTTATGACAACGGCAAATGGAGGGCAGGGGAGATAAACGTCTGCCATTATCTCAAGGGGCTTGTGGGTCATATCCCCGACGATCTGAAATGATTTGAGTCCTTGCCCGAATTAGTCTATTCTATTGACAATATTAATGCTTTATGATAGTATGACCTTGTAATGTTTTTGTGCCGTATAAGCGGCAGAAAGGAGTAAATTATGCGCTGGGAAAGAATCAGATCCGGCAAGCTTCAGGAGGCTATTGAGGCGTCCCGAGGAGTTTGCGTTTTATGTATGGGCTGCGTTGAGCATCACGGTAAGCACCTGCCTCTCGGTCAGGACGTGCTTGCGAGCAAGATAGTTGAGCTTGCATCGGAGAAGGAGCCCGTCGTTATGTTCCCCGATATGTATTTTGGTGAAAAGACGGGTGCGGGAGAATTTCAGGGAACCATAATTTTTTCCAATAAGCTCATTTTCGACATACTTACCGAGACCTGCAACGAGATAGGGCGAAACGGCTTTAAGAAGATAGTTATCGTCGGCTGTCACGGCGGTAACGTATCTATGATAAACAACTTTATCCGCTCAACCCTTTACACGCCCAAGGATTATATGGTGATGGGACTCCGTTGCTCGTCCACCTGGCCTCGTCCCAAGGATATGCTCGCAATTATCGACGGCGGTAACCGTGATTATTTCCCCGAGCTTACCGACGAGGATATCGCGCTGCTCCGTGACGTTGACGCAAAGAACGAGGTTTACGGACACGGCTGCTTTATCGAGACCTCGGTCGCGCTCGGACTTCATCCGGAGCTGGTTGATATGGAAATGTTTGAGAAGATAGACGGTAACAACAATCATCGCCTTGACGATATACAGATAAACGGTGGCGTTTACACTCCTTACGGCTGGATGGCGAACTATCCGAACTCTCTCTCCTCCGACTATAACGCAGGCAACGAGCGTATAGGAAGAAGCGTCGTTAAGTACGCTGTTGATAAAATGGCGGAAAGGCTTAAGATTATCAAGGAGGACACCTCTCTTGAGGAATATCACGAGGAATGGCGTGCTAAGCAGCAGCTTATAAAAGAGGGAAGATGGGACTTGTTACAGTAATTTCTCCCGATGCTCCCGAGCTTGACGTCTACGCAAGGCTTACCGAGGCTCAGCTGAGAAACCGCCTTGACCCTTCAAACGCTCTCTTTATTGCCGAGAGCCCGAAGGTCATAAAAACGGCTCTCGACTTGGGGCTTGAGCCCGTCTCACTCCTTTGTGAGAAGCGTCATATCGAGGGAGATGCCAAGGGAATAATAGAAAGGCTTGGCGATATACCGATATATACCGCCGAGCGTGAGGTGCTTGCCTCACTCACGGGCTATACCTTGACCCGTGGAGTGCTTTGCGCAATGAGGAGACCCAAGCCGCTGGTATGCGACGATATTTTAAAGGACGGTTTTCGGGTTGCGGTGCTTGAAAACATTGTGGATTCCACCAATATGGGCGCGATTTTTCGCTCTGCCGCAGCTCTCGGAATTGACGCCGTATTGCTTACGCCCTCCTGCTCCGACCCTCTTAACCGTCGGTGCGTCAGAGTGAGTATGGGTACTGTTTTTCAGGTGCCTTGGGCGTATATCTCGGAGAATGTATCCGATTGGCCGTCGGGGATTGAGCTCTTTCACCGTCACGGCTTCAAGACGGTGGCAATGGCTCTGTCAAACGAGAGCGTGTGGATTGACGACGATGCCTTGAAGCGTGAGGAGAAGCTTGCCATTATTCTCGGCACAGAGGGTGACGGGCTTGCATACGAGACGGTTGCCTCCTGCGACTTCGTTGCTAAAATTCCCATGATGCACGGTGTTGATTCTCTCAACGTTGCCGCCGCAGGAGCGCTGGCGTTCTGGGAGTTGAGGAAAAAATGACGGGAAACCGTCATTTTTTAGTGAAGAGTGAAGAGTGAAAAGTGAATAGTTGTGGTTGAAAACGGTCTTGAAAAAGACCGTTTTCTTCCTTTTTGTCAAGCTTGTTTCAAGCTTCAACCGTTGTAAAATTAATTTGTACCATATATAGTCCACGCAAGAAAAAGAAATAGGTCTATATATAAACCTACAGCGAAAAAATAATTTAGGGTTATATATAGACCTAAGCTGTTATATTATAATTTTTTTGAAAACCGCTTGCGGTTTTCTTCAATTTCTTTTCACTCTTCACTCTTCACTATTCACTCTTTGCCGCGTACGGTAATGACTACGCTTGCCGAGAGGACGAGCAGAGTACCGACAACCGTACGGAGTGTCATTGGCTCGGAGAATATGAGAGTTCCGATAATAACGCTTGTGATAGGCTCAAGGGTGGATAGTATAGATGCTCTTTCACCGCCGATTGCAAAGGTGCCCTTCTGAAAAAGCACTACTGCTATTGCGGTTACCGTCTGTGCAAAAACGAAGCAGAGCACCCATCCCAAAATGGTTTCAGGTAGAGCGAGGCTTCCGCTTGCAATACAGAAGATAAGCATTATCACACCGCTTGCCAAGGCGATGTAAAGCGTGAAGCGTTCACCCACCTCACCACGATGCTTGTAGCGTGTGAGCATCAAAACGTAGGTGGCAAAGACAACGCCCGACAGAATTGCGAGAATGACTCCTTTTACGTCTATGTGAGCGCCCGTATCGTAAAACATCGATATGCCGACGATACAGAGGACAACGCTTATAATACTCGTCGCCTTAAGCCGTTCCCCGATAATTATACCGCCTACCACAACGAGTGCGGGATAGACGAAATGGAGCACGGTTGAAGTACCCGAGGGGATGTAAACGTAGGAGGAAAAGAGCAGAAGGGGAGTAAGACAGCATCCGAGTAATGCAAGAAGTGAAATATAGGGAATACGCTTTGGGAAAATTTTCAGCGTCTTATCCTTGCCGTAAGCCATTATTGCGAGTGTCGGTACGGCAAGCAGATTGCGAAGGAATACGAGAGTCATGGCGTTAGAGCCGTCGGCGTATATGTATTTAGCCATAAGCGGCATACAGCCGTAAATGACGGCGGAGAGTATTACCATTATATAGCCCTTTAAAAGCCTTGAGTTCATTCGTGTCTCCTTAATTGAGGCGCTTTGCGAAAACGGCCTCGGAAAATAGTTATTATAGCATAGGGACAGCTCTTCAAGATGACTGTCTTTTTCAAGCGTCAGCCTTGCGAGAGCCGAGACGTAGTATGCGTTATTGACAATTTTATCACAAGCGTTGTCAAAAATCAATATATAACGAGATGTATATTTATGAGAAGTGTGAATAAAAATTAATATTATCTCTACATATATATTTAAAATATTGACAAAACGCGTCAATAATGATAAAATATTATGGATATATTATACGCATTTTTTGACGGAGGAATTATGAAAAGGATAATATATTTGCTTATTGCTCTTCTCCTCGCTGTATCGGTAGTGACGGTTTGCTCCGTTGCCGCAGACGAGACGGATTCACCGAAGCATATACCGAGAGTTGTATCCATAGTGTTTGACGATTCGGGAAGTATGTTCCGCGATAACGATGCGGCTGATTCGGGAACTGACAGATGGGCTTACGCCAGCTATGCAATGCAGACCTTCGTTGCTATGATGGACCCGACCGACGTTCTTTACGTCACCTACATAAATGCGAACGGCGGAACGCCACAGCTTATAAAGCTTTCGAACGTTGACGACAGAAAAGCCGAGATTGAAAAAATCAGGACTATGACCTTCGGAGGAACTACTCCCAATAAGCTTGATACGGCGGCTGAACGTCTTGTATACGAATACGGAAAACGCAAAAACGATGCGATATATTATTACGTCGTTATGGCAGACGGAGTGCTTAACCGCAACGACGGAGATTTCGCAAGTGACCTTCCAAAGACGGTAGACTCACTTAAGGCCTCACTTGATGGGGCAGAGCTTGGAGCTATCTTCTTCGAGATGGGAGAAAGCATAAACGTCGGCTCTAAAGTGAGAAAAAAGGAGGCGGCGACGGGCAAGAAGATCGTCACCGCGCTTAATGAGGTATCCACCGAGATAATGGGGCGTACCGATATAACAAAGAGCTGTGAAGTGACCAACGGACAGCTCAGCTTCAGACTTGATTATCCCGCGTACAGTGTTACGGTATTTGCTCAGAAAACCGACGGCACCTTTGAAAACGTCACTCTTGAGATGAAAAAAGGAGACTCCGCAGCAGGCTATCACGTTGACACGTATCCCGTTTCCTGCCCCGAAAAATTTGCCGACTCTTACGTGAACGACGGAACGGCATTTACGGTGAGGGACCCTGATGCTAAGGACGGTTATAAAACCACCGTTCATCCGAAAAATCCTCCCAAGGGCTTTGTATCCACCTTTACCAATGCCGGCGGAGTTATTTCAAAGGGAAGCTACACGGTCGACCTTTCGAAATACGGACTTGAAAAGAAGGACCTTGTTGTTTTAGTCGAGCCTGCGGTCAGGGTTGGCTGTATTTACGGCTTTGGTGAAAAGTATTACGATTCCTTCGACGAGGTAAAGGGAATGCTTCGTGCGGGAGATGACGTTTCGGTTACCTGCGGTCTGTACGAGATAAACGAGGACGGTACGCTCGGTGAAGCGGTATCCTCCAAGCTGCTTCCCTCCGAGTTCAAGCTTTTCGTAAACGGTGAGCCTCAGACAAGGACAAAGGACGGTCAGCCGAACACCTTTATTTTCGAGGTCAAGGAGGAGTACGCCAACAAGGAGCTTAAGGTTGAAGCCGAGCTTAACGGATATTTACCCCTTGTGAAAAGAGAGACCTTCGGTGACATTTCTTTAAAGATCAATATTCCTGAAATACCCGATAATTTCGATAATTCCTTAACGGTTACCAAGAAGAATTGGAAGGACTGGACGGACGGTAAGATAAAGCTTGAATTTCCCGCAGAGAACGTTGAGGCAGGCTCACTTTCAAGGCTTCGCATCACGGTTGACGGCTATGACGGAATCAAGAGCGGAGCGTGTGACAAGCTGAACGTGAGCATCAAGGGAAATGCGGTGGTGCTTGTGCCCGAGGTAAAGGGCGGTGAGACCTTTGAGTCTCTGCCGAAGGGCTTCAATATCACGCTTCATACCGACAGCGGTGACACCCTGTCGTTTAAGGCTACGGTAATTCAGCCCAAGTATAAGCTTGATGTGGAAAATGAGCTTGATGGCAAGGTGCTTTCGATTGACCTTTTGACCGATAACGACAAGAGCGTCGTATTTACTCTCACCGCAGATTATGACGGCAAGGGCTATGAAGAGCCGATTGAGGATATAACCTTTGAGCTTGACAGCGGTAAGCTGACGGGCAATACGGAGGAGGACGGTGCAAGCCTTTCCTTTACTCCTGAATTTGATGCAGATAAAAATTCTCCCGCCGATATACTCGGCTCTGACCATAAGCTTTCGGTCAAGGCGTTTGTTGACGGTGAGGAGGTTGCAGACTCTACCGTTTCCTTCTCGGTCAGCAACGCTACCTACAAGCTGACGGTGGATAATCCGATTTCCACGGTGTTTACCCTTGACAGCATCAAGACCAACGAGCAGCGTATTGTGTTCACGGTGCTTGCCGATTATACGGGCGACGGAGGATTTGGCTCACTTGCCGATTGGGACAGCACGGTGTACGAAAGAGTTACGGTTACCTCGGGTAAGCTTCCCGGTAAATTCGAGACCCTTTACGATGCGGGCGGTAAGCCTGTCGGAAAGGCGTTTATCCCGCTTTACGACGAGAATAACAATAACGGCGTCGTGTTTACCGAGGTTGCAGGGCGTGTGCATACGGTTAAGGCAACCCTTGACTCGCTTGAAGCCGAGACTACCGTTGAGGTATCGGCACCCGTTTACGAGGTGGAGGTCAGAAGGGAGAATTTCACCCTTCTTGATATTGATTTCGGTTCAAACGAGCAGGGCGTTGAATTTACCGTCAAGCGTGATGCGAGAGTGCTTAGCAAGGAGGAGCTCGAGGGACTTGCACCCTATGAGCTTACGATCGACAAAAAGCACAAGAGGATAACCCTGACACCAAATCCCGAGACGGATGCGGACGGCGAGGCTTATCTCTCGGTGGTGCCTACGTATGATGGCTGGCAGTTTATTCCCGAGGCGCTTCGGGTGGCTGTATATTCCTGGAGGGTCAAGGGAGGCGATATGCTTATAACCTACACCCTCAATGAAAATGATTATACTGCCACGGTGAACATTGAAAAAGACCCTTATGCAAGGATATTACTTTGGATAATTCTGGCAATCATAGTGACTGTAATCTGGCTTATCGTATGTAAAATATTCAGAGTGCGTTTTCTCAACGGAAAATTCCATACGATGACTTACTCAAGGTCGAGCGAGGGATGGACGTGCTCGGGAGTTAATTCCTCCAAACCGAGCAGAACACGGGGCGTATTTCCTGCGCAGATATTCCCCTTCGGATGTGTCCGAAAGGACGTTTCGGGAATAAAATTCAGAACCTTCAGGGATGATGGCTTGAAGAGCGTGTACCCTGAATACACCGTCAAGGACAATACCTCTCTTATCAATTTGAACGCAGCTCCCTGCACGGTAAAGATCGATGCTCAGCTCACGCTTCTTAAGGTGGCTGATAACGGAGGATACGAAAAGAGGGCAGACGGCGGTGATATGCAGGTAGTATACAATGAGGAAGAGCTTTGCGGCTCGGATATAACCAACAAGCAGACCATGCGACGAGGTGTTGTAATTTTCAAGAAAATGGATGAGAACACCATAATTGCGATAACGTTTGTTCCCAAGCGGAAATAATTTAAAAGCATATTAAAAAGCTTAAAATAAGGAGAAAAAACTATGAAGTACAATTATCTTATCGGACTTGGCGGAAGCGGAGGAAAGATCATCAAGGAGCTTCGTAACCGTCTTATTGCAGAGAAGGGCAAAAGCTTTGAAAATAACGTTGAGTGCATCGTTATAGATACTGACATCGGAGACCTTAAGAAGCTTTCGGGCATTAATACCATACGCTTGGGAGACGGCGGAATTGTCGGTGACGTGGTGAACGACGTTGCGGGAGACGTTCTTGATTGGTGTCCTTCCCCCGAGGGTAATGCGGCGTTTTATGCGAGCACCCTTTCAAACGGCGCTTCTCAGTGCCGTCTCAAGTCCCGTCTTTGTCTTGCAAACTTTTTGAAGAATGAACATAACGAGCTTTACGAGGTGCTTGAAAATGCGCTTCGCGTAAGCTCTAACGATTCCGATGAAGATTTCCCGAAGGTGCTTATTGCTTCCTCCATTGCAGGTGGTACGGGCTCGGGTACCTTTATCCAGACTGCTCTCTACGTTAAGAAGTTTTTCAGAGACCACGGTATCAACGGCGCAGTCGTAACGGGTCTTTTTGCCTGCCCCGATATTTATGCGGGAGTAGTCAGCAACACCGAGATTACGGATATTTATGCAAACGCTTATGCGGTAGTGCGTGAGCTTAACGCATTCAGCCTTATCAGCGGTGATATTACCACGGCGGCTTACGGCGGAGAAATCGACATCGACATCGAGCTGTCAACCGATTGCGAGGGCAAGCTCTTTACAAAGAATCAGAAGGGCAGATACGGCGAGAAGCCATATGACATTATGTACTTTATTGATAAGGTCAACTGCCTCAGCCGAGTACGTGGCGGAATCAACGCATATTACAAGGCAATGGCGGATATCGCCTACACCTCCTTCTATACGGATATTGCCAAGGAGGTATGGTCCACCGATTCCAACCTTATGAAGCGCCGTGCTGCTTCTCCCATTGCAATTTACGGTAGTGCGGGTGCGGCGAATATGGTATATCCTTATGACGATATCGTCAGCTATTTTGCAAGCCGTGCTATCAGCGAGGGAATGCAGTCCACCTGGTGCGAGCTTGACAACCGCTGGGGAATTTACCTTGACGAGAAGAAGCTTACCGCTAAGTCAAACGGCAGAAAATACGTTCCTTCAAAAACCGAGCGCGCTGAAAAATATATTTCCGACTTTGAGGAAATAACCAAGGAAAGCTACGACAACTCCAACGGCTTTGAATTTCTCGGAGTACAGGTGAAGGGTGAGGGAAGCTCCGACAGAATATCTTCATTCTTCAGCACCGTCAAGTCCAACGCTCAATCCACCTTTGACAGCAACAAGAAGATTGCTGAGGCTAAAAAGAGCTATCGTATTATGGATATTGATAATTCGATGGATACGGTTATCAGAAGGCTTAAGAAGGAACAGCCCGTTGATGATGAGGGTAACGTAAATTCCAGTCTCTTTGATATCATCGTTTCGATAGATAACGGCGTTGACAAGTATTCCAAGGAGGCGGTAGTTGCTATTGCCAACGAGGCTGAGACCTTCTCGGAGAAGCTTTTCTGTATTACCGAGAGCGCGAAGTACTACGATGACAACTCAATGGGACTTATCAAGTGTCTTTTAAAGAATGACGGTGAGTGGATACATCCTCTCTCTGCGAGATATAACCTCTATTTACTCAGAACAAAGCTTCAGGAAAAGATCGACGAGCTGGGCAAGGGTATTGATAAGCCCGAGATAAGTGACGTTGAGGATTTTGTAAACTATCTCAAGACCACCTTTGGCACTCAGAAGAAGGTGCTCGATAAGACCAACAGCGCAGTAAGCAATAAAGCAGTGCTTGAGCGTAAGGTCAAGCAGATGTTCGGTAAGGCTAATGCCGCAAAGGCGGTTTCGGATTATTTTGAAAACCTCAAGCTTTTAGTGGCAGATACGGATGAAAAGCTCGTTAATGCACTTCAGCTTATCGCCTTCAAGAGAATTCAGCCCAGAATAGAGGCTCTTATCGAGGAATACGAGTCCTTCTTTGACAATCTCTCCGAGCTTATGTCCAAGGCATACTCAAGCACCTGCGAGCTTGAGGAGAGACACGACAGATTGAACGATTCTATCTACGTTTGCGCAAGCTCCAAGGTTAAGAAGCTTATGTACGAAAGAGTCAACGGTGATATTGATACACAGACGGGCGAGCTTGCAAGTAATATCAGCAGTGCTATATTTGAGTCTTTGCGCCACAACGTAAGCGTTGCAATCCTTGGCAAGAAGGCGGCAAACGGAAGTGCGCTTGGCGTTTCCGACCTGTTTGACAATATGCTGGAGCTCGTTTCCAAGGAGATATACAACACTCCTGATATTGACAAGAGCATCAATAAGAATATCTTTGATGCTATCGTATATGAATACGCGCTTATCAACGATTGTATTGAGGCTGAAAAGCTTTACAGAGACGACGAGACCGTCCGTCAGGAAATGGATGATTTCATCGCCGTTAAATTCAGAAACCTTTCGGCTATGTCCGCACCTGCGCTTCTCTTTAATCTCAAGGATCCTTACAGCAGTGCGTTCAGCACGGGCGTCAGCGCTATGCCCGAGCAGACGACTCATCACAGATACGTCAGCCACAGCCCTGCCGTTAAGAATAGTATGAAGAAGCTTTTTGGCGGTACCGACCAAGAGGTATTCGACTTTTATGCAAAAATTGACAACGGACTTCCCACTGCAACAGACGGTGGTCTTATCCAGATAAGCCCCGTTTTAAGCAGCAAGGTTGACGATAAGGTAATTCTCGGCTATGAGGCTGTTGACTGTCTCCAGCCCTATCAGATATCCAAGTTTGACGAGCTTGGCGACGGCAAGTACTTCAAGAATTATGAAAAGCAGCTTCAGAGAATGGATGAAAGCGGTGCAAGCTGTATGACTCCTCACCTTGACAAGCGCTGGCATAAGAGAGGCGTTATGCCTTACATCAACGTACAGAAGGAGCTTGAGTGCCGTCTCGACCTTGCAAAAGCATTCCTTTATATGATCTACAAGGGCTTTGTCGGATATGACAAGCTCGAGGATAACTTCATCGGAACCAATTTCGTATATCAGGATCTTGATCTTGACAAGAAGGCTAATTACATATGGTTTGACGGTGGCTACGTAAATTATAACAATCCCGACAGAATTCTCAGATGTCTTGAAAACGACGAGTCTCTCATCAGCGTATACGCAGCCGAGTTTGATAAGCTCGTTGCGGCTGAGATAAATGCACTTCGCACTTATTCCTCGGTTATCTCCGTCTACAAGGGACAGGTTACCAAGCAGTCCGAGCTTTTCAAGTGCCTCAGATTTGATACGATAAGACGCATAAAGGTTGCGGGAAGCACCTCGGGTAAGGAGAAGACCGTTAAGTCTGTTGAGCCTATCGGCATTATTGAGCTTGCATGGAAGCTTCATTGCAGCGAGGAGTCTGACATTGACAAGGATTACGGAGAGCTTGTTCTTGATGCGCTTTGTCTTGTTATCAAAAAGTACGCCGTAAGACCCTTCGATGCAGACATCATTAACGACAAGAGCAAAAACGAGGGTACTCCCGACTATATCAACTACGTCGGAGTAAGAGACCACATTGCAGAAAAGTTCTTCAACGCCTACATTGATCCCAAGAATGCCAAGAAGGACGATGATACCGAGACAGCCGTTGAGAATAAGACCGAGGCGGAGATTGAAATGGACGAGTCCAAGGCGGCAGGTATTGCTTGGGCACGCAGCAGAATGGCAAAGAAGCTTGCGGAGTAATGACCCAAGAGCACTTTGTCGGATAAATTAAATTCTTCAAAGGGGTTTTAACAAAAATGAGAACTATAATTATCAATACAACTAAAGAGGCGAACGATACAGGCTTGGATTTTTTGTTCAAAGCCCCCTTTGACTCGAAAAGCTTACTTTGGATAGATACAGCGCTTGAGGGTATAAAGGACTCGGCTGAATTTATCCGTGAGACAGTTTTTACACAGGCAAGCTTGGTTGACAGGGACTATAAGCTCATAGTCCTTGTCAACCTATGCTCCTTTCCGAGAGGGGATGAGGAGGTTGCCGCTTCAATATACAAGGCACTTTTGACAAAATACATATCGCATGAGCTTATAGAGAGATTGGCGGCACTTTCACTTGTTCCCGAAAGCATCTCTCTTTGCTATCTTGAGCCTGAGTTCAAGAAAACGAGCAGCGAGGGCTACGGAGAAAGGAATGAGGACGGCAGACTTGAATCTGTTGAAAAGAGGACTCTGATATCCCTTTTCGGATGGGATGATACTATGACCCGTGACGGTATCAGATGGAGACTTGAGACCTCCTTTGACGGAAGCTTTATTGATATGAGAGACACCTTTGCCGTTTATGACGAGCAGGTTAAGAATTCTCGCGCAGATTCCAAGCTGACTGCGACTGATCTTATCATAGATTTCGTTAATTCCGCGGTAGGCAACAGAGAGAACTGGGGCGGATGCCGTGATATCAAGCTGGATGCTTTTGCGAACGGGCAGAGTCTTGATGCAAAATTCATTTCGTTTAAATTAAGAACTGATAACGAGCAGGAGTACATTGAGGGATTTTTCTCGGTATTTGCAAGCGTTTTTAAGTGTGTGGAGGAGGCTTCCACGCTTTGCGGAATAGAAGCGCTTGAGCATGATAGCATAGAATGGCTTTTAAAGAGAGCCAGAGCAAAGTACAAGCACTATTCCGAGGAGGAGAATATTGAGCTTGAGACCGAGGACGTAAGGCTTATCGTTGAGGGCAGAGAGGAATTAAAGAAGAGGTTCGTTGACAACGCCGAGAGGCTTTACGGCTTGAAGGATATCAACGGTAAGGATACGAGCGATAAGATACGAAACAAGGTTGCCTCAATTCTCGGTATCAAGGGTGACGGCAAGGATAAGAGCATAGGCATTGATTTTACCTCCTTCAAGACTGCGTTTGATTCGAAAAATCACAAGGGCAATGCTACTGCTTTAATTGAGGATTACAGATATAAAATTGACAATGATCGGGAGTCGGGAGACCGAGAGGGGCTTCAGGACAAGCATCTGAGAAAGCAGAGGATTTCCTCCTCTCTTGACAAGGGCTTCAGGACTCTTGTAGAGGCTATATACGAAAATTACGATGCAGACAGAATAAAGGCTCAGAATAAGAAGCTTATTGACAACTGCTATCGCTCCTTCTGGGATTCGAGAGACAAGCAATCCCGTGAGACTCTTATTGAATACATAAACGAGCTTAAGAGCCACGGCGATTTAACCGCTTCTACCGAAGAGCAGGTAAAACGGGAGCTTAACGGTGTCAAGAACGGCGACCTTCATTTTTACAGTGCCGATATGAAGGACGATTACAATAAGCTGGTTGAGGAGATAACCGACGTTGAGCATAAGATATGCAAGAACCGTGACGTGCTTCTTGAGACTCGTTCACTTGCTCTTCGCTACGATGATATCAAGCGACGCGGCAGACTTGGTACGCTTGCCGTCGTGGGTGGATTTATTGCTATTGCTACGGCAATACTTCCCTACATACTCATTCAGGGACAGTCCATCAATTCAAATATCGTGCATCTCGTGCTTTACATACTGTTTACCGCAGGCTTTGCGGCACTGTATCTCATTGCATCCATAATCTTTTTGAACGGCATTATAAAGAAGAAGAGAATGCTTCTGAATGAGGCGTCGGATCTGTTTGCACAGAGCGTGTGGGACAGATGGGAAAGTGCCGTGGCATTCTACACCTTCTACGCCAAGACCACCGTTGAGGCTGAGGCTCACAAGCTTATCTGGGCGGAGGTTGAGGCGAGGGTTGAAAAAAACCGCAGATACTGTGCCGAGCGTAACAATCACAAAATACGGCTCGGTCATATGATAGGACTTGTAGACCGCTTTATTACACGCCTGAAATATTCCACCGACGACGGAGCTGGAGAATATTCCTTTGAGGGCTGTGATAAGCTCAAGGGTCATGAGGCGTATTATACAGAGCATAACAGACGTATATACAGTATATTGGATAAGGATTTCTGTACCGATTGCTGTAAGACCGATAATAACGGAGAGGAGGACGAATAATGCCCGTACTGTTTTTTACACTTAAGGTTCTTGCCATATTGACGGTTATGGTCATTTTCTCATTGCCCTTCTTCCCGTCAAAATTCAGCTTTTCACTGGCGCACGAGGGCTACGACAAGCCTCGCACCTGGAGAAATTTAGCCTTCGTTTTCGAGTCGGGTGTCGTAGGCTTTCTGATACTCTGCGTTGCACCGCTCATCAAAAATTTACTTCATAGGTTTTTTGCACTCAAATGGATCAAATTTATAGTTGACCGTATTGTCAGCGAAAGAATTGAATATTTCTTTGACGTGCTTGTAGTAATTGCATCAAATCTCGTCATCATCTGGTGCTTTTTGATAGTCAAGAGAATTGCAAGAGCGCTACTTGACAAGCTCGTTTACAACGAGACCCGTGACAACGGTAAAAAGGACAAAAAGCGTAAGCAGAAGAAGGATAAGAGCAAGGATAAGAAGGACGAGAGGGATACCTCCGAGAAGCGTCTCAGAAGGCTTCGTGCCGATTCGGTCATAAAGCCGAAGGGAGACGTATCCGACAAGGAGGTTAAGACCTATTCCAAGGAATATATCAAGAAAAAAGCCCACTCCTCCGACGCTGACGTCAAAAAGAAAAAGCCGAGTCAGGAGGAGGACGACGTATCCTTCCTTAAATTTATCAAGCTCATTTGGTTCAGTATCGTGGGTATCTTTTACGAGGAGGAGGACGAGCACGAATATCTCAAGGTGCGTGCCTACCGCTTCTCAAAAGAGCTGAAAATATTCCTTTATCTTATAGCGGCGGTATATCTCATAGCGCTTGCGCTTATGCTCGTGCCCATATTCTTCAAGCTGGAGATTGCGGGTCAGGACTTTATTTACACGGTCTGCAATTGGCTTGTCGTAAACACCTACGTTTACCCGATGATATCCATCGTAATTCTGTTTGAGGCTGTTTGGTTCCTCAGCGGAGAATGTCGCAAGCCCCGTGAGGCTGAAACGGACCTTCTCTCCTTCGTCAACGGTACTAACACCGAAAAGAAGATAGATTTTCTTGAAATAAAGAAATCAATCCTTGACAAGCACGGAGAGGATTACAAAATCAACTGCTTTAAGGTTGATGGCACGGGTGGAAATACGGGTGCTCCGAGCGATAAGGAAAGTATAAAAAATATCCACGATGCCATAAGGTCGATTATGGGAAAGGTGGATAACGATTACCTTAACGGCATTGAAAAGATGCTTGAGGGCGAGCACGTTCTGTTCGATTCCTCACTCTATTCCGCACTCGGAACGTATATTATTCAATACCTTTTCGTGACTCTTGCATTCGGCAACCGAGCTCTTTTCGTTTGCAGTGACAAAAACGAGGTGGAGAAAACTCTTGAGTATCTCAACGAGGGATTTAAGTCTATCACCAAGACCTCTCAGGTGCTTTGGCGTATCACCACCCGTGAGAAAATGCACAAGGGTCAGACCCCCGATATCCTTCTCGTAACTCCCGAGCAGTTCCTTGACAACGGAATATTCGTTGACGGAGCGGGCTTCTTCAACGAGCTTTCGGACGTATTCGTGCTTGACGTTGACAAGATAATTCCCGCAAACAACTATTACTGTCTCATTATGTCCAAGCTCCTTGAAAGAGGTACTATTTCCTTCAACGAGCGATTTGATGAGGATGAGGCAACGGGAAACAAGCGTATCCGTTACAGCTTCCTTGCAAACGGCTTCGTTCTGGGGCTTAACAACAGTATTTGTCAGTTCTTCGGAATTGCGACGAACGAGCTTAATTATTTCCGCTCCTCAAACCTTGCTTCAAGCGTTGAGACGTTCGTCTGGAACAAGGGCATAAGGCCCACGCTTTACGTTGACAACGGAGCAAGTCAGGTTTCTCTTGAGCTTCAGATAGCCAAGGATGCCTGCAATATGGGTATTGAGGACGTGACGCTCATCTCCGAGTCTGCCGTTTACGGAGGTCAGCTCGGCGAGCTTCCCGGTCTTAATTTCAACCGTTACAGCTTCTCCGACGTGCCCTACGGCTACGTTATAGTTGCCGATAACAAATTCAACCTTCCCAACACTATATATAATTATTCGCGCTATTCGGGTCACGGAACGTCTATGCTTCACATAGTGAGCCGACCCTATCTCTTGAGGGACTATTTCAACACTAAGGCTGAGAAATACGCCTCCTCCTACGACGAGTACATAAGCGAGACCATGAGCGAGCACGCAGATCCGCTCAGAGCCAAGATGATAGCGTTGCTATGCGATGCGATATACGGCATTGAAATCTGCTCGTTTATGGAGCGTGCCTCTGAGCTTCTCGGTGAGGAATATCATCCCGATGAGCCGAGCGCACTCGACCGCTGTATTTCCGCTTGTCTCAATCTGGCGCTCAACACTCAGGACAGTGACCTTGAGCCCAAGTATTCAAGCAAGACCATAATCAATTCCGAGCTTGAAAGTAAAAAAATCATCGTTCTCAAGAATTACGATGATATTTTCGCAAAGCTTCTTGAGGGCACCGAGACTGTCAAGCTTAAGTATGCAAACTCCAACGGCGACGAGCATATTTCGGTATTCCGCCGTGAGATTGCCCAGAGCTTTATTCCGGGTCAGGTGCTGGCTCATAACAACAGAAGCTTTACCGTCAAGGCTCTTGACGCTCAAAACGGCGTATTGACGCTTGACGATACGGGCGCTA
Source organism: Clostridia bacterium (assembly GCA_017558945.1). GTDB lineage: Bacteria > Bacillota > Clostridia > Oscillospirales > SIG627 > RGIG6353. The sequence continues at coordinate 2,745 of JAFYTG010000077.1, read as the reverse complement.
CCGTAAACGTACCCTCCGATTATATTCAGACCAGACACTATAAGATAAACGGCGTTGAAAACTGTAAGCTTATCAATGCTAACAGCTGTTATCAAGCCGAAACGAGTGTTGTATCCAGAGTTGATTTTAAATCCTACGATGCAAGCGTTTCGGTTGATACTGTGGGCTATTATGCGATTGAGGAGGGCTTGCAGGCTATTGACCTTAAAAACCCGAATTTTGCAAGGTACGTAAGTCTTGACGGCAACGGGGATATAATGTCACAGCTTCACCGTGATATCAATACCCGTATTATGATGGTTGAGATTACGGCGGACGTTGAGTACGATAACAGTACGGTGTATACGCTTGCGGTAATTCTTCAGGAGCTGATGAAAACACGCTTCCCGCATCAGCACCGTTCAATCTCGGTCTGCCCCGTGCTTGAAGGAGATGCCGAGAGCTTTTTGGCAAAGAATCCTGCTATCCGCGACCTTTATCCGAGATTGATTGACGATTTCGGTAAGACTGTCACCGATACCGAGCCCATTGCTCCCGAGACTGAGGCGGAGGGCAAGCCTGAAAGCAAGAAGCCCGTGACCATTAAGGCTGTAATTATCGAGGATATCGAGGGCGGTAACGGTGTCATTGATACTCTGACCGATGCCAACGGTCTTTTGATGCTCAACACTCTTCACCTTATTGCAGATTTTCTGAAATGGTCCGAGTCTACCTCGGGTCAGGAGTTTAACTATCTCAACTTCGGCTACGACGAGCTTCCCGAGCTCTTCAATCTCGGCAAGCTTGACGAGATAATGAGACAGTTCCGTCAGGATATTACGGAGTCCAGAATAATCCGCAGGGATTCCGAGGAGCTTTGCTTCTTCTGTCATTCGGCAAAGGATGAGCTTCAGGTCCTTTCGGATGAACGGCGTATGTGCTCCGATTGCGTTAAAACGCCAATCGACACCTTTGATAAGCTTGATGACGTATTTGCCGAGGTTGTGAAGGCGCTGACCGACAGCACGTCGGTTGCCGATACGATGCCCAAGGACGTGAAGATTGATTTCGTTTCTTCAAAGGAGCTTGTTGAATATCTTGAGGATATCAGATTTGACTTTGAGAAAAACGAGCTTCCCATTGCGCTTTGCAACCGTACCAAGCGAATCATATATCTTGAGTACGGCTTGCCGAGAGTGTCGGCTATTGCCTCTATTGCCCGTATAATTGCTGAGCTCTGGCAGGATGCCAACGTCAAGAACGATGGCTCTCCGATATTCGCGGGTCAGCTTGATTACGTTGAAATTCAAGCGCTCTGGCTTCTCAAGCTCACCGCAGATGCAGAAGTGTTTGAGAAGTTTTATCAGGCTCACGAGGGCTTGACAGAGCTTAAGCTTGAGCTTGCAAAGCTTGGCTCGCGCGACAGCTTTGCTTACCTTTTGGGCGAAAATGGCAAGGACTCCGATGACGACGACGGCGATGACGGTGACGACGGCTCAATCGTAATCGACCGAGTAGACGATCCCGAGACTACGCCGAGATACTTCTATAATATGCTGGGTGAAGACGAGAAGCGTATATATGAGCAGATAGAAGAGGCTGTTAAGAATTTCGAGCCTCATACCGAGGACTTTACAGTCAGCCTTGACTGTGCAAGATGCTCCGAGCTCGTTACTATGGTAAAGTATGACCACCCCGAGATATTCTGGTGTCAGTACGTTATCGGCACCGTAATCAAGCAATCCTCAACCGGCTGTGCCAAGAACGTGATTTTGAATTACGTTATGGACAAGAAGGAGGCTGAGCGACGTCAAAAGCAGATAAGCCGTGCAGTCAAGGACTTTATGAAGGGAATAAATACCTCCATGAGCGATTATGAGGTTGCCCTTCGCGCTCATGAGAATATCATTGAGAGAATTGACTACGATTCTATCGGACTCGACGAGCAGGACAGAGACTCAAGCTCCTATAAGAAGCCTGATAACCTCCGCTCGATATACGGCGTTTTCGTTGAGAAAAAGGCTGTCTGCGCAGGCTACGCCTTCGCCTTCCAGTATCTGCTTCGTTGTGTCGGCATTGAATCCGCCTACGTCGTAGGTCCTTGTCATTCGGGTGGCTTGCACGCCTGGAGCATGGTAAAGCTTGAGGGGGATTATTATTACGTTGACGTTACCTTCGACGATGCCAGCAATACTGACGAAAAGAAAAATCACAACGAGGGACCCTCGTACGATTATTTCTGTATTACCTCCGAGGAGCTTTACAAGAGCCGTAAGCTTGACAACGCCGCTTGGTATCCCGAGTGTACCGCAACTAAGTGCAATTACTTCGTGAGAAGCGGTCTTTTGCTTAAGTCTTACGATACGGATAAGCTTACCTCAGGCATCAGAAGAGCGTATGAGTCGGGTAAGGACAGCGTTAGCTTCAAGTTTGAAAACGAACAGCTTTACAGACTCGCCTGCAAGCGTCTGTTCGATAACGGTGAAGCGTTTGACGTGCTTAATTCTGCGGGCTGTAAGATGAACAATTACAGATATCGCAAAAACGACGAGCTTTATACCGTCAGAATATTCTTTAAGAAATAATGAAAATCGGACTCCTTCATATCGAAGGAGTCCGGTTTTTTCCTTTGGAAGAAGCCAAAGGAAATGATGTTTGCTTCGCAAATGAAGCCTTCGGCGGCGATATAAATTCCTTCGGGATTTGCGATATATATTTACTCGGCTTTCTCCGAGTAAATATTCGATATGTTGCTGACGCAACTCG
>JAFYTG010000076.1 GCA_017558945.1 Clostridia bacterium | reverse complement strand
ATGGACAGAGGATTTTGCCGTACAAATTCACCCATGCTTCTCATTGACGAGGAAATGGTCCTCTGTGAAAAGGCTGAGGGCGGACTTAAAATAACACAAAGAGGTGCAGCGCAGACATCTGCCGTAACCCACAAAAAAGGCACTGTTATAAAGCATATTGAAGGACACTACCACGCTCTTACTCCCGTATTCGGCTCAGAGCTTTTCCTTGAGGTTGCCCGTCGTACAGGCCGTGCTTATTCCGAGGGTGGATTTAAGATGATTTATCTCGATGCTCTCGACGGAATTCACTGCCATTGTGAGCGAGGTGTTGAGGATTGGTTCTATATGGCTCAATTCGTTTGCGAGGTACTCAAATATTGTACAAGTGACCCCGTTCTCGAGGGTGCTTCCTTCAGACCGTCAATGTATGCGGCAAGAGGCAGAATCGGTGCAAACGATACTCCTTATCGAGGATATAAAGGTTGGAACGATCGTCATGTTGAAGACAACAAGCAGTACATTGACCGATACTCCGCTCCCACTCTCGGTTGGTATGACTACTACCCGATGACCGATGCATACCCCGGAAATGAGCATACAAAGTATCATCACACAGATTCCATTGAATATATGGGTGCACTTGCTGTAAAATATGACTTCTCAAACGTTTTCAACGGCACTTCAAAGGAATCGCTCAAACGATTCAAGGGTGTACGTCGAAACATTGCGCTTTATAAGAAATACGATGACCTCCGCAAGGCTCAGTACTTCTCGGAAGAATACCGTCAAAAGCTCCTCGACTGTCCTCATGAGGTTCAACTTAAAGAAAAACGTGGCGGCAAGTGGACATTTGTTGAAAAGGACTATCAGATTGCCAAGCTCTTTGACTTAAATGATTCCGCAAGAAACGTTGGTTCATTCAAGAACCCCTTCGGTGCTCAAATCCCCTTCATAAGAATCGAAGCTATGCTTTCCACAAGCTACGATAATCCCTTCGTTATGCTTCCGCTTGACGAAAATCGTGACTTGATTACCCAAAAGCTTGAAGTGAAATACGGTGGTGAAATTGACCTTTCCGACAAGCTTGCAAAGGTTGTAAAGGTATGCGGTAACGGAATAAAGGGTGGAAAGGTATGCATCAAGGTAGGATGTGCAACCAATTCCGAGCAAGGCTATGGTGAATATATTATCGACACCGATTTCAAGGGATGGCGAGAGTTTGTTCTCATTGAATCCGACAATGGTGAAAGACACGACCACGGATTTGAGAAGAACGAGAGACTTTATCCAATATATCGCTCAAGCCTTAACAACAACAGAACAACGGGCATTCACATTGAGACAGAGGGCGATATGACGGGCGTGAAGATGTCCTCCATCATTGCATATGACCACACCTACGAGGTTATCAAGAATCCTACCGTTAAGATTGGCGATATGTCAGTTATGTTCGAGTGTGAGCTTCAGTCCTCCGACTTCATCGAGTTTGACGGCAAGACCGCCAAGGTTATTGACCGTTATGCAAACGAGAAGCCCATCTGGTTTACTTCAAACCTCAAGGCTCCTCGCGGCAAGTTCAAGGCAGAGCTTACCGCTCGTGCGCTCAACAGAGGAACACCCAGAGCACAGCTCACCTTTGGATTCACCGGTAAGGAAATCAAGTAATTATATTTTTAACAAAATCACCCCGAAGTCATTGACTTTGGGGTGATTTTATGTTAATGTTGAAGCGGTATTTCGTACTACATTTATTTGGAGGGAATTATGACTGAAATCAAAGAATTGAAAAGCAGTATTGTACTGGAAAACAACTATGCCAAAATTGTAATATCAAAAAAAGATTCTTCGGTAGAAAGTATTATCGATAAAAAAACAAACAAAGATATAAAAGGTGAGGACACAAACTTCTTCTCACTTCGCACAAGAGATGAGGAAATTCCCGTTAAGAGACTCTCACTCAATGGTAACATCATCACCGTTGAAGCAGAAAGCGGCTCTTTTGACGTTGAAGTAAAGGCTTTTGACAGCTACTTTACATTCGAAATAATGACAGACCTTCCAAAAGGAACTTTCGAGGCGTACGTTGCACACGCTAAATACAATTATGACTACACAGACAAGCAAAACACAGGTGCTTGTGCCATCGCCCTGACCATATGGATGGACCCCGTGGAATATCCTGACTGCAAGAGCCTCGAAACAAAAGGACGTGTTATAGCACATCTTGGAGTTAAAGAAGCAAAGCTCGGTCTCGTCATTGCTCCCATCATTGAGCAGAATGCAATCCTTAAGGAAGCATTCCTCACAATTGACAAGAGCAAGGGTATCGTATCAATGACGGGCGGTGCTTGGGGCAGAGACTCAAGACTCAACTTCGGCAACTACACTATACAAAATTATTGCTCAAATGAATTCATCAGTGAAAATCTTGAATTCTTTAAGGAAATAGGTGTTGACCAGATAGACATTCACAAGGGTATGAACACCTTCCGCCAGGGTGACCTTAAATTTATGAAGCACAAGGATGGTGCGGATTTTAAAAAGAATGTTTCGGATGTACTCGAAGCAAATGGTATGGCGGCAGGTCTTCACACCTACTCATTTTACATAAATTATGACTGCGATACCTTCCTTGCAGACCCCAAGTTGCAAAAGGACCTTAAGGTAATGGCTACCTTCACACTTGCCGAAGATATTTCAGCCGATACAAAATTT
>JAFYTG010000075.1 GCA_017558945.1 Clostridia bacterium | reverse complement strand
GGGAATGGAGTCGGCAATTCCTCCGTCGAGAAGCTTTTGACCGTCAATTTCCACGATCCTTGAAACGAGCGGCATCGAAGCGGATGCTCTTATCCATTCAAGACAGTTGTCACGCCTTGAGTCAAGTCTCTTATAAACGGCGCTTCCGGTTTCAAGGTCTGTGCATACGGCGTAAAACTCAACGGGATTTTTCTCGAACGTGTCAAAATCAAACGGGTCGTGAATGAGCGGAATTTCGTTGTAGCAGAAATCCGCACTGAAAATATCTCCCGTTTTTAGAAGCACGCCCAATCCGCAATAACGCTTGTCGCGGACGTATTTGGTGTTATATCGAAGCACTCTGCCGTGCTGACGAGACTTGTAATTACAGCCGAATGCCGCACCTGCCGACACGCCTATAACCCCGTCAAGCTCAACACCGTTTTCCATAAATACATCAAGGACGCCTGCGGTAAACATACCGCGCATTGCACCGCCCTCTAAAATTAATCCTCGTTCCATTTTGATGCGTCCTTAAAAGCTATCGTAAAATACTACCTCGTCAAGCGGACGGTACTCAAAATGCATATCAAGAGGCTTTGCATCCTCTGCGGGATGTCCCATAACGAGAAGGGCTATCGGTTCAATCCCGTCGGGAATGTTAAATTCACGCTTCATAGCCGCAGGGTCAAAATGCATTACCCAACAACATCCGAGTCCGAGATTGTGAGCCTCAAGCATCATATGGGTTGTAACGATTGCGGCGTCAACGGGGGAGGAAAGTGCTCCATCGTATTTTCTTACCCAGCTTTCCGACTTATTGTGACAGATGAGCATTGCCGTCGGTGCATTGAAGTGGCATCTTGTACATTCACGAAGCTTTGCTGTTGACTCGTCGGTGTTGAGCACGAGTATTCGTTGAGGTTGAAAATTACATCCCGTCGGTGCTAAATGTCCCGCCTTGAGTATCTTGTCGATTATCTCCTGAGTTAAATGCTCGGGCTTAAAGCTTCTCGTCGAAAATCTTTCGGAAATTAGCTTTTCAAATTCCATTGTTTACCTCATCTGTCCTGAATGAGCTTGTGAAGCTTAATGCTCATACAGTTGCTCATATTATGGTAGTTTATCTGATTTGTGCGTCTTGTGAGATTCCAGCATCTCTCGCTCATTGCGGCAAGATTTTCAACCACCGCGCTTATTGCATTTTCGTAGGTGCTGCCCCAAATTGATATCTGTGCGCCCCAAAGCTTATCGGAGTTGGGAACGTGTATGGGATTGAGCGTTGCCGCAGAATGCTCCCACCAATGCTGCCATTCGCAAATGTTCCAATTCATAATATCCTCTTTTGTCCAACGCTTTGAGTTGTTGAATATATATAGCGGTTGCCATGAGCCGTTGATTATTTTAAAGCCGTCTTCGAGAAGGTCGGGTGCTATATTGTAGTGACTTTCCCAAGCAATGACAATGGTTTCCTTTGGAATTCTTTCCGAGCCCTTTCTTGGAAAGCCCTCCCATACGATAGGCGTTCTTCCAAGCTCAAGCACAAATTTTGATATTCTTGCAACGTATTCGGAATATAGCTCATATCGGTCGGATATGCCGTTGTCCTTCATATATTTCTGACAAACGGGACAGTGGTCCCATACCTGAATATACGCTTCGTCACCGCCTATGTGAATGTATTCCGACTCAGGAAACAATTCCGCAACCTCTTGGAACAGAGTCTTCATACCATCAAAGCATTCGTCGCTTCCTGCACAAATGACATCGTCGGTGTTGATTTTAAAGCCTACCTCGGATACAGCACCCTGAATTTCCGATTCGTTGGAAAGCTTGTTTCCAAATACCTCTGGATAAGTGTTTACAAGACGGCGTGCGTGTCCCGGAATGTCGAATTCGGGAATGAGCTTAAGTCCTCTTGCCCGAGCGTAATTGCGTATTGTCTCTATATCCTCGTATGAATAGGAATATTTGGGCGTTGCAAGCTTCGGATATGCTTTCGATCGGATTCTGCAGGCGGCGTTGTCGATGAGGTGCAGGTGTACGTAGGGTACCTTCTCAAAAAAGCATACGTCCATAAAGCGAAGCACCTTGTCGAGTGGGTGCCAGCTTGAAACAAGGTCGAGCATGAGTGCTCTGTAATTCTTGTCGCCCCAATCCTCGATTCTGCATTTTTCAAGCGTAAGCATTTCTCCCTCAAGCTCAGCAAGCTGCAAAAGAGTTGCGATTCCGTAGCAGATTCCCTCGTCGTCAGGGGCGCTTATAACAGCTTTATCGTCAATTGATACGGTATAGCTTGCGGGCTTAAGAGCGTTGTCTCTTGTCAAAATAACGCCACCCTCACCCTTTTCGAAATTGAAAAAGCACATTCTTGAAAAAGAGTCTACTGCTGTTTCCACGAAAATTTCCCATTCGGGACAGTCAGTATATATTCTCGGTTGGGCAATGAGTATACCGCCCGATGCTTCAACCTTTTTTGGAATTGGAATAATATTATTTAACATAATAACACCTCATCATAGCACGTTCTTGGATTGATTGTAGCATAAAGCACCGAAAAAAGCAAGTAGAAACCATTTTTTTCATAAAAAGCACGGCACCGAAGCGGTGCCGTGCCAAAGGCTTTTATTTCTTGTTGTCTATTGCTCTGTGAACAATCTTTATAAGCTCAACGATGGGGATAATGAGTATTGCAAGTCCAAGTGAAATTCCGTATTCCATAAGGTCGAGATGCGCAAGCTCAAAAGCGTTTGCAAGGAAATCTACCTCAACTACAACCGTTGTGAGAAGAAGGGAGAGGATACCTGCACCCCAAAGCCAGAGGTTTTGTCCGTTCATCTTGAAGATTGAGCCGTGAAGAGATCTCATATTGAACGCGTGACAAATCTCACAAAGTGAGAGGGTAAGGAACGCCATCGACGTACCGAGCATTTCTGCGGAATAGGTTCCCGCTGCAATTGCTTCTGCGTGATGAAGTCCCGCAAGCCAGTAGCGTCCAATGAGATATGATACCATAGTGATAACAGTTACGAGTATACCCTGATATGCAACTGCGAAGCCGAGACCTCCTGCGAAGATGCCCTCCTGACTTGCACGGGGCTTACGGCTCATAATGCTCTTTTCAGGCTTTTCCATACCGAGAGCGAGGGCAGGGAAGCAGTCTGTAATAAGGTTTATCCAGAGAAGGTGAACGGGTGCAAAAATGGTAAATCCAAAGAGTGTTGCAAAGAAGATTGTGAGTACCTCGGAAAGATTTGATGCAAGAAGGAACTGAATTGCCTTGCGGATGTTGTCGTAGATTCTTCTTCCTTCACCAACTGCAGATACTATGGTCGCAAAGTTATCGTCGGCGAGTATCATATCAGCAACGTTCTTGGTAACGTCCGTGCCCGTGATACCCATACCTAATCCGATATCTGCATTCTTGATTGATGGAGCGTCGTTTACTCCGTCGCCGGTCATAGCGGTAACCATGGATTTCTTTCTCCATGCGTTAACAATACGAGTCTTATGCTCGGGCTGAACTCGTGCGTAAACCGAGTATTTTTCAACAGCCGTTTCAAATTCCTCGTCGGAAATCTCGTCAAGCTCTGCACCGGTGATAGCATGCGAGGAATCGGTGATTATGCCGAGCTGAAGAGCAATTGCGACGGCTGTGTCCTTGTGGTCTCCCGTAATCATAATGGGTCGGATGCCTGCGCTTCGGCATTCGTCGATTGCAGGCTTAACCTCGGGACGTACGGGGTCTATCATGCCGACGAGACCTATAAAGCAAAGGTCACGCTCAACACTCTCGGAGTCGTATACTGAAGGCTCTGCGCTAAGCTGCTTCATTGCCGCTGCGAGAACTCGGAGAGCACGGTCTGCCATTTCCTTGTTTGCGGAAAGTATATTTGCACGGACGTCCTCGGTCATTTCTACAACCTTGCCGCCGACAAGCGCCTTTGTGCATCTCTTGAGAAGCTCGTCGGGAGCGCCTTTGGTAAACTGAATGAGTGAACCATCCTCGGCTCTGTGAACCGTGGACATCATCTTTCTGCCTGAATCAAAGGGAACCTCGCCTATTCTTACAAATCGTTCCTTTTGAACGTTTTTGGAAAGCTCAAGCTTTTCTGCGTAATTAACAAGCGCACACTCGGTAGGCTCACCGATTGCGGTTCCGACCTCGGTGTCAAACTCTGCGTCCGAGCAAAGCGACATAGCGTTTGCGAGAAGCTCCTCGTCGTCACCGAAATGCTCAACGACCGTCATTTTGTTCTGTGTAAGAGTGCCCGTCTTGTCAGAACAGATAATCTGCGTACAACCGAGGGTTTCAACTGCGGTAAGCTTACGGATGATGGCGTTACGCTTTGACATATTGGTAACGCCTATGGAAAGAACGATGGTAACGACGGTTGCAAGGCCCTCGGGTATTGCCGCTACCGCAAGAGAGATTGCTATCATAAATGAATTGAGAATAGGCTCAAATCCAACACCGTCACGGATAAGCTGGACTCCGAAGATTACAACGCATATGCCAATAACGAGATAGGTGAGAATCTTGGAAAGTCCTGCAAGCTTTATCTGGAGAGGAGTTTTTCCTTCCTCGGCTTGTGCAAGAGCGTCGGCAATTTTACCCATTTCGGTATCCATACCGGTTGCTGTGACAACCGCCTTGCCTCTGCCGTAAACAACGGTAGAGCCCATAAATACCATATTTTTTCTGTCACCGAGCGCAACGTCACCGTTGGAGCTTGGGGTGAGTGTTTCCGACTTCTTGTCTACGGGAACTGATTCTCCCGTAAGTGCCGCTTCTTCAATCTTCATGGAAGCACATTCGATGATTCTTGCGTCTGCGGGAACTGCGTCTCCTGCTTCAAGCACGATGATATCACCAACTACGATCTCCTCGCTTGGAACGAGGATTTGTTTTCCGTCACGGAGCACCTTGCTTTGTGCCTTGGACATTTCCTGCAAAGCTTCAATGGCTTTTTCTGCCTTGCTCTCCTGAAGAACGCCTAAAACGGCATTGATGAGAACTACCGCGAGAATGATTACGACGTCGGACGGGAAGCCCATATGACCGGAATGGATGCCCTCGTAAATTTCAACGCCTGCCGAAATTACCGCGGCAACCAACAGAATTATCGTCATAGGCTCGCAAAGCTGCTTGAAAAAGCGATGAAGAAGAGACTCTTTTTTTGCCTCGTCAAGCTTGTTCTTGCCGTTCTCTGCAAGTCGTTTCGATGCCTCCGAAGAGCTTAAGCCGTCGGCGGTCGAGTCTACGGCGCCAATTACCTCTTCGGCATTGTTCAGATAATGCTTCATTGTTTTCCTCCTGATTGTTTGTTTAATAATAAATATTATGCGTAAAAAAAGACTTTTGTAGCATTCTGCCACAAAAGTCTTGCTATCAATAGACCCGATTGACCGGACGTAAAGTCGTGATGACGGTCATCGGAAATGCAGAGCATTCAGCTACTCCCTTTTGTAATGTGATTATATTATCACAAAAATTGGATTTTGTCAATCTTGCGGAATGATTTTACTTTTAATTCAAATTAATTAATCACTTGTTAAAAAAGATTTAACCGGATGATACATTATGATACGAATCGGCTTGCCGGCGGTATTTGCAGTAAGAAATACGGATAAAAGCAACCTATTTTGAGCCTTGAAAAAAATTTAAAATATTTTTCAAAAAACAGTTGACAAAACTCATTGACTGTGCTATAATACAACACGTCGCAGATAATAGCGACGCTGGGAAATACTTGCTGGTGTGGCTCAATGGCAGAGCAGCTGATTTGTAATCAGCAGGTTGGGGGTTCGACTCCCTTCACCAGCTCCAATATCTGGGAGCGTTCCCGAGTGGCCAAAGGGGGCAGACTGTAAATCTGTTGCGTAAGCTTCGGTGGTCCGAATCCACCCGCTCCCACCAAAATCGACAAGTTTCGACAGAAGCTTGTCGATTTTACTTTTTCACTATTAACTCTTCACTTTTCACTAATCTCTGAGAAGTCGATTTTGGCAAGTAATAATTAATAGTTAATAGTGAATAAGTTTCTTCAAGGTTTCGCCTTGCTTTTTTATTTTATAGAAAGTATATAAATACAAGAGGTGCATTTATTATGATTGGAAGTGTTGTCAAAGTTATTGTTGACAGACCGCTTGGTACATACCATCCAGAGCATAAAGATATCTATTATTCAGTTAACTATGGATATATTCCGGATATTGTCGCACTTGACGGAGAAGAACAAGACGCATATTCCTTGGTGTAGATGAACCTATCAAAGAGTTTGTAGGAAAAGTAATTGCTATAATTCATAGAATTGATGATGCAGAGGATAAATGGGTTGTTGTGCCTGAAAATATATCATTCACAAAAGATGAAATTATACGGCAAGTTGCAT
>JAFYTG010000074.1 GCA_017558945.1 Clostridia bacterium | reverse complement strand
TGCTCCCTCTTCAAGCTCGAAAACGTAGCCAACGAAGGGAATAGCGCCAATCATAGGCATAAATACTGCTGCGGACTTAAAGCCGGTGATGTCATTTGCAAAGCCCTGAAGGTAACCGGGCTCAACAGCCATAGCGCCGCCCATAAAGGGAATGATAGGATTGGTGATAAGTGCGTTTGCGGCAGCTTCAACGTCGGTGTACTCACCGTTAGCCTTCATATCCTTGAAAGCCTTGAGAAGAGTGTTTGCGGGAGTGAGAGGAGCGTTTTCCTCTGTCTCGTTTTCAACGGGGGTTTCAACGTTTTCTTCAACCTTACCCTCGTCATTTTCGGGAAGTTCGGTGGTGTCGTCTGCACAAGCAACAAGTGCAAGTGCAAGGATTGCTACCATAAGAATTGCAATAAGTTTTTTCATTTGTTTGTCTCCTATTAATTTATTTTTTAATTTTTAACGAAGGTTACAGTACGCTCAGCCGTTTCGGTGCTGTGAACAAGCTTTACTACACCGTTGAGCGTTTTTCCGTCGAGGAAGAGTCGGTGCTCTGACTCGACCGTCGGATAGTGCCACACAATTTCCGTGTCAGAATCAATCGTGCACTTATCTCCGATGAATATTATCTCACCGTTTTCCGAAAGTATTTCAAAATGTCCGTCGGAAGCAACGAGATGCGTTTCAGAATTCACATGAAGGTCAAGCGTAATGCTTGAATTGACAACCGTTGCACGTGACATCGGTGCAGGTAAATGCTCCAACGAAAAAACGGTTGACTTATCGGTAATGGCAACGCCATCAACATATACGTAGGCATCATTCGATTTACCGATAAAAAATACCGATATAAAAATCAGAACTAAGGATGCGGCAATCAGCGGAAAAGCATAGCGCTTGAAACCACGTTTTTGAGGTGTCGATGCTGTCTCAAATGCGTCAACCGTTTTTTCAAAAAGGCTTTCAGGTGCTTTTATATTTTGCCATGACTGTCGCTGTTTATCACTGAACAAGCTTTATTCTCCTTCCCCGAGTATTGTTTTAAGCTCTTCCCTGCCTCTTGACAGCCTCATTTTAACAGCTGATTTAGAAAGCGAAAGAGCTTTTGATATCTCATCAATGCTAAATCCCTCAAGGTGATGCAGAAGAATCACGGTTCGGTATTTTTCCGAAAGCCTTGAAAGTGCTTCAAACACACCCTGTGATACCTCGTCCTCTGTTGCAAGGTCGGTCATATCGTCTATGGGAAGATAATCGCGAACGCTTCTGCGACGGAGAATATCAAGGCAACGGTTTTCAAGAACCCTTACAAGCCACGCTCTCTCCTCTCCATCGGAATAAAGAGTGAATGGGCTTGTCAGATATTTGATGAAGGTATCCTGCACGGCATCCTCTGCATCCTCACGGCTGTGAAGCTTTACAAGAGCAATGCGGTACAGAAGGTCGGAATACTTAGAAAACAGCAGGTTGAGCCGTTCTCTGCGGTCAAGTTTTTCTGACATTTTTCCTCCCTCTCGTTAACATAAACGCACAAGCACCGTTTCGGGTCACATATTTTTTAAAAAAATTTTTTATTTTTTCAGTTACATATTTTATCATATATGGCGTTATTTGTCAAACATAAAAGGTCGACGCGGGAAAAATCCCACGCCGACAAACATAAAGCGTTATTTGTTGTTCCAGATTCGAGTAAACATAGTACACATCTGTGCACGGGTAACGGGTGCTTGAGCGCGGAGAGTTCCGTCATCAAATCCCGTGACAATTCCTGCGCCTACGACCTTTTTGACCGAGTCGAGCGCCCAATCGTTAACGAGGTCACTGTCGGAAAATTCAAGCTCTGCAAGATTATCCAACGTTATCAGCTTCGAAAATACGTGCATTGCCTCCTCGCGAGTGATAAAGGCGTTCGGGTCGAAGGTGATAGAGCCGTCGGGGTTGGATTTTCCGTTCATATACCCCTCGGACGAAAGAGCCTTGATGTAGGACGATGACCAATCGGCGATAACATCCGCATCAGCAAACTCCGTGCCGTACGCGGTATAACCATTTAAATCAAGTGCAAGATATGATGCAAGCATTTTTGCAAACTCTGCACGGGTGATATTATTATCGGGCTTGAAAATAGTTTTTTCATTCTCAACGTAGCCATTGATAAGTCCCATATCATATATCTGCATTATGTAATCGTATGACCAAAGACCCGAAATATCCTCAAACGGATCTACCTCATATCCGTAATGGGCAGTAAAATTATCAATGATGAACGAACCGGAGCCCAAATCGAGAATCGGAGAAATGATAGAAACCTCATCCGACAGTGAATCGGGTAAAATTGCAATAAGCTGTGTCCAACCCGTAACGGATGAATAATCCTTATATATATAATACGGGACGAATACTTGCTTATCACCGTCCTGCAAAACGAGATTAAATCCGCTTCTGTATCCTTCCTTGACGTAAAGCGTGAAATACTTCGGAATTATGTCAAGGGGAGCTTCTTCCTTGTAGGAATAAATTCCGTCGGAAACGATAACACCCTTGTCGGAACGATAACCGTCAGTAATAAGCTTAAATTCGGGTGAGAATGCTCTGTCTCGATATTCATCGTCTTCAAAGTCCTCGATTGTTTCATCCGCTCTGCCGAAATAGAACGTCAGAACGCTCTGCGTATCCTTGTAGGATACGGAAAGATCGAACCTTGTAAAGAGAGGAGCGCTCTTTACCGTGACAGCTCCTTCGGGAGAAAGCGTAATATACTCATTTTCAAAAAGGTTGAGAGGAAGCACTTCTGTTGCTTCGGTATCGGTCTCAGGTTCTTCAACGGGAGACTCGTGGAGGGGTTCTTCACTATCGGTTATTTTGTCGTCTGCATCCTCGGATGCCGTTGCAGAAGGGTCGGCATAGGTAAATGAGTCAAGCGTAGCCGTGACGGGCATACCGAGACGCTCGGCTTTTACCTCAAGCGTAAAGGTATTGCCTTCTTCTACGAGTATTGCGTTTTTGTTAAGGCTGATAGAATCAAGAGCGTTGGTGATATTGATATATCCGT
>JAFYTG010000073.1 GCA_017558945.1 Clostridia bacterium | reverse complement strand
CCACGGTTGCCCAGGTGTCGACCATCGTGCCGCTATCGACATAGGCGCCGATGTTGACATACGACGGCATCAGGATAGCACCAGGGGCGATGTAGCGGGACCAATAAACATAGCGCCTCTGTCCTGAGCGTTGAACAAGCCGTAGGAGGTTGCGGCACCGTTTTCCCAAGCTACGAGTGAGCCTCTTGAACGGCGTGACATCTTACCCTTCATGGGACAGTAGCCCGCAAAGGAGGAGTTGACGACCGCGTTACCCTTTGTAAGCGTCAAAAGGGTAGAACGGCATCCGATAAGACCTCTTGAAGTAATGGTGAATTCAAGACGGGTAAAGCCCGTGGTCGAAGGAGCCATTTGAACAAGCTCGCCCTTGCGCTGAGAGATATCCTCTATAACCGTTCCGCAAAATTCATCGGGAACGTCAATATACAAGTTTTCGTAAGGCTCGTTGATAACGCCGTCAATCTCTTTTGTGATAACGGATGGATTGGACACCTCAAATTCATAGCCCTGTCGTCTCATGTTTTCAATAAGAACCGAAAGGTGTAATTCACCTCGACCCGATACTCTGAAGGTCTCTGCGGTTTCACCGTCCTCGACCTTCAAGCTTATGTTGGACTCAAGCTCGCGGTAGAGACGCTCGCGAAGGTGACGGGATGTAACGTACGTGCCCTCGTTTCCTGCAAAGGGACTTGTATTAACCGAGATGTTGACCGAAAGAACAGGCTGCTCGATTTCGACGAAGGGGAGACCCTCGGGGCAGTCAGCATCGCATATCGTATCACCAATGTTGATGTCGGGAATACCCGATATACATACAATTTCACCCGTACCTGCATCAATAACTTGATTCTTCTTAAGTCCCGAGAATGTATATAGGTTAACGATTCTCGTTTTTTCAACCTTGCCGTCTCGTCTTACAACGCTTATATACTTCTTTTCTGTAATTTCGCCTCTTGCTATTCTTCCGACGGCAATTCGTCCGGTGTATTCGTTAAAGTCAATGTTTGAAACTACCATCTGGAAGGGTGCTTCAGAATCTCCCTTGGGAGAGGGAATGTTATCAATGATGGTGTCGAAAAGCACCTTAAGGTCTGTACCCTTAACGTCAGGCTCGAGAGAAGCCCAGCCGTCTCTGCCTGATGCGTAAATAACGGGCATATCAAGCTGTTCGTCGGTTGCATCAAGGTCGATAAGAAGCCCGTACACCTCGTCGAGCACTTCCTTGGCGCGCGCATTTGGACGGTCTGCTTTGTTTATAACGATGATAGGGGATAGACCAAGCTCAAGAGCCTTCTTGAGAACAGTTCTCGTCTGAGGCATACAGCCTTCAAAGGCATCGACGAGAAGAAGTACACCGTCAACCATTGAAAGACTTCTTTCAACCTCGCCACCGAAGTCCGCGTGACCTGGTGTGTCAACTATATTAATCTTACAGTCACCGTAAAAGAGAGAGGTGTTTTTTGCAAGTATTGTGATTCCTCTTTCTTTTTCAAGGTCGTTGGAGTCCATAACTCTTTCATCGACCTGTTCGTTTTCTCTGAAGGTACCCGTTTGCTTGAGAAGGGCATCAACAAGTGTGGTCTTACCGTGGTCAACATGTGCGATTATCGCAATGTTTCTGATATTTTCCTGATTCATAAATATTCCTCTGTATCATTGTTTGGATTTAATTTAACGAATTATTTTAACACGCTTTTTGAAAAATTACAATAGATAATCGTAATTATGTTGCAAAAACTAATACAAATACGCTTACAGCACCGGCTTCTCTTAATGCTCTTGCACAATCCGAAAGGGTTGAGCCGGTTGTCATAACATCGTCAACGAGTAAAACTCTTTTGTTGGTTAAGTTCACCGTTGCTTTGAATAGATTTTCTACGTTTTTGAATCTTTCGGTCGGTGTAAGAGCTCTTTGCTTTTTGGAGTCTCTGGTTCGTTCAAGTGTACACATATGCGGAAGTCCCGTTGCTTTTGAGATTGCAAGAGACATTTCTTCCGCCTGGTCTATTCCTACTCTGTAATATTCAGCTTTTCGTCTTGTTGCATAGGTTACTATATCAACCTTGTCCTGAATACCGTATAGAGCAAATATTTCCTGTACTCTTTCGGTATAAAAGGCTGCAAATAGCGGTGAAAAGAGCTTTTTGATGTGAAAGACGGAATTTTTTACAGCCTCGCTATTATAGTCGTACATTGTGTATACACAGTCAACGTATGGAATAACAGCTTCTGCTGTTGAAAATAGTCTGTTATCTTCAATTTCTTTAAGACATTCTTCGCAGTATGGAAGGGTTGAATAAAAGCCCGTTGCCTCGTCGCACGAAACGCATATTGGCGGACAGAAGGTTCGTATTAAATACTCAATTGGCTTCATAAATCACCTTGAGGATTTCCACAAGCTTCGTATACCTTCTTTTGCTGGTTGCATTATCTACCATTGATGCAACCGCATCCTTGTCGCCTACGACTATCACCATTTTTTTAGCTCTCGTGATAGCGGTGTATAAAAGGTTTCTTGTCATAAGAAGAGGAGAGTTTTTGAGTATTGGTAGAATGACGACGGGATATTCACTACCTTGGCTTTTGTGTATCGTAATCGCATATGCGTGCTCAAGGTCATCAAGTGATGCAGTATCGTAGGTTGCAATTCTGCCTTCAAAGTCAACCGTAACTGTTTCAAGCACATTGTCAATTTCCTTTATGTATCCGATATCTCCGTTAAACACTCCGCTTCCGTTTTCCTCGGTACCGAACAAGGTTTCCTTTTTCCATTCGATTTGATAGTTATTCTTGGTTTGTATTACCTTGTCACCCTCGCGGAAGGTCATATCCTTGACGTGTGTTTCTGCTTTACCTACACCTGCTGGATTTTGAATTTTTTGAAAGACCTCGTTCATGCGCTTTGTGCCTATATCACTTTTTCTCATAGCGCAAAGTATTTGTATTTGTGGCACTATATCCTCACCGTAGGTGGTCGGAAGCCTTTTGCTTACAAGCTGAGTAACGGTAGAAATGACGTCCGATGCGGTATATCTCGGCATAAAAAAGAAGTCTTTTGATTTGTTTGAGAGGTCGGGATACACGCCCTCTTTAATTTTGTGGGCGTTCAGTACGATTGTGCTTTCGCTTCCTTGACGGTAAATTTCGTTAAGATGTCCCACCTTGAAGCATGCCGATTCGATTATATCTCTTAATATGTTACCGGGACCCACGCTTGGAAGCTGATTGAAATCTCCAATCAGTATAAGCCTTGTTGATGGACGTATTGCACGAACGAGTGAAGCAAACAGCGGAAGGTCTATCATCGAGCACTCGTCAATTATAACAGCATCGCAATCAAGCGGATTTGCATCGTCTCTGAGA
Organism: Clostridia bacterium; assembly: GCA_017558945.1. Taxonomy (GTDB): domain Bacteria; phylum Bacillota; class Clostridia; order Oscillospirales; family SIG627; genus RGIG6353. Next base: position 7,999 of record JAFYTG010000073.1, on the reverse strand, counting down.
AAGCTTGTTTCGTCAGAATCGGGACGAAATTCGTATTCGAGGAGTCTATGTATCGTCTTAGCCTCATACTGAGTTGATTCGGTCATTCTTTTTGCTGCACGTCCCGTCGGTGCTGCATGACAGAAGGACAGACCTAATGTGTTGAATATTTTTATTATCGCTTTGATTATAGTGGTTTTACCCGTACCGGGACCGCCGGTAAGCACGTAGAGCGAGCTTGTGAGCGCTTCTTTAATCGCGGTACGCTGTTCGTTGGAATATTTTATTCCGTCACTTACTTCAATTGAATTGATAAGTGAATCGATATCTACAAAGCCCGCTTCAGCGTTAAAGCTTGAAATTTTAGCAAGACGCTGTGCCGCATATAATTCGCTTTGATATATGTCGTATAACGATACGTCGTGTCCTTTATCCGAGGCTGTAATAACAACCTCTTTTTTTGCGGCGAGGTTAGTTAATGCTTCGGTGATTTTTGAGCCATCAACTCCAAGAAGGTCGCAGGCGGCTTCACGTAGCTTTTCAAAGGGGAGATAGGTATGACCGTTGTTGTAAGCGTTGTAATTCAGAATGTATCGTATTCCTGCTTGAATGCGGTCGAGTGAATCGGTAGGAGTGTCAAGTGAAAGTGCAATAGAATCTGCCTTCTCAAAGCCGATTCCTTGAATTTCGTTACAGAGTCTGTAAGGATTGGACTGAACGAGCTCTACGGATGCGCTACCCCATTTTTTGTAAATCTTAGCGGAAAGGGTAGGACCGAAATATTGAGAAAAGAACATCATAACTCTTCTCATGCCGAACTGCGCATTGAAGGATGCGGAAATCTCATTCGCGCGTTTTGGTGAAATACCCTTGATCTCACAAAGCATATCGGGTGCGTTTTCGAGTACCTCAAACGAAGAATCACCAAAGCGGTCGATTATTCTTTGTGCAGTTTTCGGACCGATACCCTTTATGGCACCCGAGGAGAGATATTTGAGCATAGCTCCCGAATCGGACGGCATTTCCTTCTCAAAGGATATAAGCTTCAATTGCTTTCCGTATGTTGGGTGATTTGTCCAAACACCGTTAATTTTGATTTTTTCACCAACGAAAAGTGCGGGTACGCTTCCTGTGACGGTGATGTATTCATCCTCGGTTTCAATGTCAAATACAGCGTATCCGTTTTCTTCGTTTTGATATGTTATGTCACAGACCTCACCTGAAACAATGACGGTTTCTGAATCATTCTGTTCGTTTAAGTTTTCTATCATCGTATCCTTCTTTTTCTTCGTTAGTTGTTTTTTTGAAAATCAGCGGTATTTTCAATGCTTGAGAAAGCTCTACCGTGTGGCTTAGTATGTCATCGCAGTTGGTGATTACGATTATTTTGCTGATGTATCTTGATGCGTATGAATCGTTATAAAAGGTCGCAAATGAGATAAGCTCGTCAATTGGGGATAGGCATAACGTGAGGTCGAGAATTGCAGTTGCCTGAGTTTTCGTTTTGTGTATTGTGATGGATAGATACAGCTCTCTTAAAAGTGTTACGATTCCGATGCACGCAAAAAAGCAGATTAAAAGCTCCAAGAGAGTTTTTACAAATTCGTTCAAAATAATCACTCCAAAAGGTTTATTAAAGCGAGAAACATTTCCTATGGAAAGTTTCTCGCTTCAATGCTTATATTATGTGATTATTCGATTATTGTCACTTAACAGCCCTTTTGAAGCACAGAAACGAGGTCTCGCTCTTCCCAGAGAACTCCAAGCTCTTCTCTGCCCATATGACCGTAAGCCGCAAGAGGCTTGTATATAGGACGGCGAAGATCCAATTTCGTAATTATTGATTTGGGCTTTAAATCAACGTTGTATCTGAGAAGCTCTGAAATCTTACCGTCGGGAATAATACCCGTTCCAAAGGTGTCAACCATAACTGATACGGGGTCAGCAATACCGATTGCGTAGGCAATCTGAACCTCACATTTCTTCGCAAGTCCCGATGCAACAACGTTCTTAGCAAGGTATCTTGCCGCATACGCTGCCGAACGGTCAACCTTAGTGGGATCCTTACCCGAGAATGCACCGCCACCGTGACGTGAATATCCGCCGTAGGTATCAACGATTATCTTTCTTCCCGTGAGACCCGAGTCGCCGCAAGGACCTCCGATAACGAAGCGACCGGTGGGGTTTACGTGGATTATAGTATCCTTATCCATAAGCTCCTCACTTATGGTAGGTGTGATTACGTGCTTTATAAGGTCTGCCTTGATTGTGGCAATATCAACCTCGGGAGCGTGCTGAGTTGAAATAACAATCGTGTCAACTCTTACAGGCTTGCCGTCCTCGTATTCTACGCTGACCTGAGTCTTTCCATCGGGACGAAGGTATTCAAGCGTACCGTTCTTTCTTACCTCGGTAAGCTTTTTTGCGAGAGCGTGAGCAAGTGAAATAGGAAGAGGCATAAGCTCGGGAGTTTCGTCACAAGCAAAGCCGAACATCATACCCTGGTCTCCTGCACCCTCGGCGTCAACACCCATTGCAATGTCGGGAGACTGCTCATGAATCGAGTTAATTACTGCACAAGTTCTTGCGTCAAAGCCGAATTTAGCTCTGTTGTAACCAATCTCGTTTACAGTTTCACGAACAACGCTTTGCACGTCAACGTAGCCGCTTGTGGTGATCTCGCCCATAACCATAACAAGTCCCGTTGTTGCGGTTGTTTCACAAGCAACTCGTGCCATAGGGTCCTGAGAAAGAATGTTATCAAGTATAGCATCCGATATGCAGTCGCATATTTTGTCGGGATGTCCTTCTGTAACGGATTCAGATGTGAATAAGTATTTTGCCATTTTAATTTCTCCTGTATGTTAATGTCTTATTTTAGCAATGAAACAAGTATGTCCCAAAGACCGTAGGAAATAAATCCCATAATGAGACCGCTTGTTATAACTCCGAGTACGATGGCTAAGAAAGCCTTCTTGTTGTCCATTTCAAGTATTGACGCAATAACCGAGCCGGTCCATGCACCCGTGCCGGGACATGGAATTGCTACGAAAATAAACAGTCCCCAAAAGGCATAGCTCTTTATCTTGTCTGCCTTTTCGACGGCTTTGTTATGTACCTTCGTCAGTATCGTTCCGATAAAGGGAACGTTTCGGAATTTCGCGAGAAAATACTTGAAGAATAGGATTATAAACGGAACGGGAAGCAGATTGCCGATAATTGCAATCGGAAGTGCTTCAAGAAAAGTAATTTTCGGCTCAATGTCAAGCGCGGCGGCGATGGGAATTGAACCGCGAAGCTCTATAATCGGAAGCATAGATACTGCAAGTATAATTAAATAACATTTAGCTCTCGTCATTTTTGTTCCTTTTCTTTATATATTCATCTAATTATACACGATAAAATAATTTTTTTCAATATATATTTGCATTTTTTTAGAAAATATTAAAATATAGTAAACAATTCAAAAAAATACTTGATATTATTTCCCTTAAGTTTTATAATTAATAATTGATATATATATGACTATCGGAAAGGATATATTATGATTTTTAAGCTTATAAAAAGAGTAAGAGAATTTAAGCTTCCAACTATACTGACGTTGATTTTTATAGTCGGCGAGGTTATCATTGAAGCAATCATTCCCTTTATTACTGCGGAGCTTGTTAATAATATCAAGCGCGGAGCTGAAATGGAAAGCGTTATCAAAACCGGTGTAGCTCTTGTTTTGCTTGCCGTTTTGTCGCTCGTTTGCGGCACCGTTGCCGGATTTACCTGCGCCAAGGCATCGGCAGGCTTTGCGAAGAATTTGAGACACGACGTATTTACAAGGGTGCAGGGGTTTTCCTTTGAGAATATTGACAAGTTTTCCTCATCCTCGCTCGTTACACGTATGACGACTGATATCACTAACGTACAGATGTCGTTTATGATGCTTATCAGAATAGCTATAAGAAGCCCTCTTCTTTTGGTGTTTTCCGTAATTATGGCGTACGTTATGGGCGGCGCTCTTGCCACGACCTTCGTTGTAGTTATTCCCTTTCTTGCTTGCGGATTGTTTTTGGTAAGCCGTAAGGCTATGCCTGCGTTCAGGAGAGTTTTTAAGAAATACGACAGACTCAACGAGTCGATTGAAGAAAACGTACGTGCGATTCGTGTTGTAAAAGGATTTGCACGAGAAGAGTATGAGAAGCAGAAATTCGGTACTGCTGCTGATGAAATCCGTTCCAATTTTACCAAAGCAGAAAGAATAGTTGCCTTCAACCAGCCACTTATGCAGCTTTGCGTTTATTTCAATATGGCGTTTGTTCTCATCGTTGGCTCAAAGCTTACCATTCAGAGCGGCGGAGACCTCATTGACGTAGGACAGATTTCCGCAATGCTTACATATGGTATGCAGATACTTATGTCACTTATGATGCTTTCAATGATTTACGTTATGCTCACGATGTCCGCAGAGTCTGTCAAGCGTATTGCAGAGGTACTTGAGGAATCCCCCTCGCTTTCGAATCCCGAATCACCAATTTTGGAGGTAGCAGACGGAAGCGTTGATTTTGATGACGTTAGCTTCAAGTATTCTGCGAAAGCAAAGCGTTATGCACTTGAAAACGTAAACCTTCACGTAAAGTCCGGTATGACGGTTGGTATTATTGGAGGTACAGGCTCGTCAAAATCCACTCTCGTCCAGCTTATTGCACGTCTTTATGATGTAACCGAGGGCTGTGTCAAGGTGGGCGGAGTTGACGTACGCGAATACGACCTTGACGTGCTCCGAGGAAACGTAGCAATGGTTTTGCAGAAAAATCTTCTTTTCTCGGGCATAATTGCCGAGAATTTGAGATGGGGTAACCCAAATGCCACCGATGAAGAGATTCGTGAGGCTTGCAGACTTGCGTGTGCCGATGAATTTGTATCAACCTTCCCCGACGGCTACGATACCTATATCGAACAAGGAGGCACTAACGTATCGGGAGGTCAGAAGCAGAGGCTTTGCATTGCACGTGCGCTTTTGAAGAAACCTAAAATACTTATTTTGGATGACTCCACAAGCGCGGTTGATACCAAAACTGACGCTATAATCAGACATAGCTTCAAGCAGTACATACCCGAAACGACAAAAATAATTATTGCACAAAGAATTTCCTCGGTTCAGGATGCCGATATGATAATCGTTATGGAAAACGGCTCCATCAGTGCTATTGGTAAGCACGAGGAACTGATTACCTCCAGCGAAATTTACCGCGAGGTATACGAACAGCAGACAAAGGGAGGTGACGAGGAATGAATGATAAAATGAAAATGCCTAAAAAGAAGCTCAACTTCAGCGCTCTGGGGAGAATAATCAAGCTTCTTTATACCTTTTATCCGAGACTTCTTTTCGTAATAATGTTCTGCTTGCTTTTTTCGTCCGTTACAGCCGCTATTCCTTCCTTGTTTACTCAGAACGTAATCGAGGATATTGAGGTATGGATGGTTTCAAGAGATTGGGACGGCGCTAAAGAGGTTATAATTCCAAAGGTTTTGCTCCTTATAGGAATATATATCGTTTCAATAAGTGCAATCATCGTACAGACTCAGCTTATGGCTTATCTTACTCAGGGCTTTTTGTCAAAGATGCGTTGTACTCTCTTTGAACGTATGCAGAATCTTCCGATTAAGTACTTTGATACCAACAAGCACGGAGATATAATGAGTCACTACACGAACGATATTGACACTCTCCGTCAGCTCGTTTCTCAGGCTTTCCCGTCACTGTTCAACTCAATCATTATCGTAACCTGTGTATTCGTTATAATGCTTTACTTCAGTATACCCATGACACTTCTGGTGCTTGTCGGTGTATCCGTTATGCTTATAATGTCAAAAAAAATTGCAGGCGGTAGCTCAAAGTACTTTATCAGACAGCAAAAAGCGGTAGGAAAGACCGAGGGCTATATCCAGGAGATAATGAACGGACAGAAGGTCGTTAAGGTCTTCTCCCGTGAAAATCAGTGTATAGATGATTTTGACAAGATAAACGACGCATTGTACGAGGACAGTAAAAGAGCGCACGCTTACGCAAACGTTCTCGGTCCTATCATCAACAATATCGGAAACGTGCTTTACGTTCTTATGGCTGTAATAGGTGGTCTCTATCTCTTGTCGGGACTTCCCAATATAAGCCTTTCGGGTAAAGCGTTTGGCATTAGTATTCTTATTCCGTTTCTCAATATGACAAAGCAGTTTACGGGCAACATAAACCAAGTGTCTCAGCAGTTTAACTCTATTGTTATGGGTGTCGCAGGTGCACAGAGAGTGTTTGAAGTAATGGATATGAAGCCCGAGGCGGACAACGGCTACGTTACGCTCGTTAACGCTGAATATGACTCGAACGGCGAGCTTGTAGAGGCAAATCACCGTACGGGCATCTGGGCATGGAAGCATCCTCACGGAGACGGTACAGTTACCTATACGCTTCTTTCGGGTGACGTAAGACTTGATGATGTTGATTTCGGCTATACTGAGGAAAAAACCGTTCTTCATAATATCACACTGTTTGCTGAACCCGGTCAGAAGGTTGCTTTTGTCGGTGCTACGGGTGCCGGTAAGACGACTATCACGAATCTTATTAACAGATTTTATGATATTGCAGACGGTAAGATTCGTTACGACGGCATAAATATCAATAAGATTCGCAAGTCAGACCTTCGTCGTTCTCTTGGTATCGTATTGCAGGACACCAATCTCTTCACCGGAAGTGTTATGGAAAATATACGTTACGGAAGACTTGATGCTACCGACGAGGAGTGTATTGCGGCTGCAAGACTCGTAGGTGCTGATGACTTCATCACACGTTTGCCCGCGGGATATGAAACTGAGCTTGTAAACAACGGCTCAAATCTCTCTCAGGGGCAGAGACAGCTTATTGCTATTGCCCGTGCAGCCGTTGCAGATCCGCCCGTTATGATAATGGATGAGGCTACCTCGTCAATTGACACCCGTACCGAAGCAATCGTGCAAAGGGGCATGGATAAGCTTATGGAGGGAAGAACGGTGTTTATCATCGCTCACAGACTTTCAACTGTAATGAATTCCGACGTTATAATGGTGCTTGATAAGGGCAGAATTATAGAGCGCGGAAATCACGAAAAGCTTATTGCAGAGAAGGGAACCTATTATCAGCTTTATACGGGTGCATTTGAGCTTGAATAAAATGTTTGACATTTTATAAAATGTGTGCTACAATAATTTCACAAAATATGGCATAAGTACTTTTGCCATAAAATAAAGGAGAAAAATCATGGGAAAATTTGTTGTTAAAGAAACCAAGACCGGTGTCAAGTTTGACTTGAAGGCTGGTAACGGTCAGGTTATTGCAACCAGTGAGGTTTACACCACCGAAGCTGCTTGCTTGAAGGGCATCGAGAGTGTAAAGAAGAATTGCGTTGGCGCAGTTGAAGATCAGACCGTTGCAGATTTCGAGAAGGTAACTCATCCCAAGTTTGAGCTTTATGAGGACAAGGGAGGAGAGTTCAGATTCCGTCTCAAGGCTAAGAACGGTGAGGTTATTGCTACCAGCGAAGGCTACACCTCCAAGAACGGTGCTCTTAACGGAATTGAAAGCGTTAAGGAAAACGCTCCCGACGCCGAAATTGTCAAGGAAGACTAATAAGAATTTGAAAAAAGTCAGGAGAAACATCCGTTTCTCCTGCTTTTTTGGAGGATGAAATGATTTATACCATAGAAAACGAACAGCTTAAGGTTTCAGTATCTGACTTCGGAGCGGAGCTTGTTTCTGTATATAGCAAGGACAGAGGCTCCGAGTGTATGTGGCAACCTGACGCAAGATATTGGGACAGACAAGCGCCCATTCTTTTTCCAGTGTGTGGCAGATTTGTTGACCTCAAGTATTATTACGAAGGAAAGCCCTACGATATGGGATGTCACGGCTTTGCGTGGAATACCGAGTTTAAGTTGGGCGAGCTGACCGCTGATTCCGTAACACTCGTTTTGACCGAAACCGATGAGACCCTCAACAGCT
>JAFYTG010000072.1 GCA_017558945.1 Clostridia bacterium | reverse complement strand
GGTCATATCGGGAGCGAAAGCCTTTACTGCCATCTCAAAACGAACCTGGTCGTTACCCTTACCGGTACAGCCGTGACAGATAGCGTCAGCGCCCTCACGGAGAGCAATCTCAACGATTCTCTTTGCAATGGGAGGACGAGCAAACGCCGTACCGAGCATATAGTCCTCATAAAGAGCACCTGCCTGAACGCAGGGGAATACGTAATCGGTAAGGAATTCCTCGGTGATATCCTCAATGAAAAGCTTGGACGCGCCTGTCTTCAAAGCCTTTTCCTCAAGACCCTCAAGCTCGTCTGCCTGACCAACGTTACCCGATACTGCAATAATCTCGGGATTGTTGTAATTTTCCTTAAGCCACGGAATGATGATAGAGGTATCAAGACCTCCTGAGTATGCAAGAACAATCTTTTTAATATCCTTCTTCTGCATTGTTACAATCTCCTCTTTTCTAAAATATGGATATATATTAGCACACTTTGTATAAAAATGCAATAGTTTTTTAAAAATAATGTATATTTTTTCAATTTTTTGCGTTTATGTACAATTTTAATGCAATTTTATGCAGTTTTTGTGCATAAATACAACAAGCGCGCTAAAATTCGTATATATAGTTTATCACACAGTAATTTTTCTGTCAATAGTTGACGGATAAAGAAAAGCGTGATAGAATAAGAAAAAGGCGGTAAAACAATGTATTACATATATATTATACGTACTGAACGCAATACACTTTACACGGGAATAACCTCCGACGTTAAAAGGCGGATGCGAGAGCATCTCGGACTTAACGGTAAGGGAGCAAAATATACACGCTCAAACAAGCCTGTATCGATTGAGGCATTGTGGTCGTGTGACAAAAAGGGCGACGCTTTAAGACTCGAGGCAAAAATAAAAAAGCTGACACGGTCAGAGAAGCTTGATGTCATAGCTAATATGACTCATCCCTTTCCCGAATCGGAGGAATACACAAGAGAGCAGACTGACGGAATATTTCCGAACAGCGAAGAGAGGTCACAAATGAGAATAGTAATTAAAATCGGCACTTCTACCCTTGCTCATCGCACGGGACATTTAAACATAAGAAGAATTGAGGCACTCTGTAAAATCATAAGCGATTTAAAGAATGCGGGAAACGAGGTAGTGCTTGTTTCATCGGGTGCTATCGGAATGGGCGTCGGTAAGCTTTCCTTGAAGAAGCGTCCTGACGATATTCCCACCAAGCAGGCAGCGGCGGCGGTCGGTCAGTGTGAGCTTATGTACACATACGACAAGCTTTTCTCGGAATACCGTCACACCGTTGCGCAGATACTTGTAACGGGTAGCGATATCGGTTGCGAAGAACGCCGTCAGCATTTTGAAAACACGCTTTCAAGACTTCTTGAGCTTGAGGCTCTTCCTATCATTAACGAAAACGACACCGTTGCAACCGAGGAAATCGTAATCGGTGACAACGACACTCTTGCGGCAATCGTTGCGGTAAGCGTTAACGCAGACCTTTTAGTGCTCCTTTCGGACATTGACGGTCTTTATACCGCCGACCCTCACAAAAACCCCGATGCAAAGCTTATTGAAAGAGTTGAAAAAATCACTCCTGAAATTGTTGCACTCGGCGGAGGCAAGGGCTCCGAGCTTGGAACGGGCGGTATGGCAACAAAAATCAGAGCTGCACAGATTGCAACCGAAAAGGGCTGCGATATGGTTATCATTAACGGTGAAAAGCCCGAGCTTCTTTACGATATAATAGATGGAAAATCAGTTGGAACAAGATTCTATTCCGAGGAAAAGAAATGAGAACTACGCTTGAAATAATGCAGTGTGCGAGAGAGAACTGTACGGTACTGAAAACTCTTGACACGGATACAAAAAATAAGGCGCTTCTGCTTATGGCAGATTCGCTCGTTGAAGCAACAGATGAAATTCTTAAGGCTAACTCACTTGACGTTGAGTCATCACGCGGTAACGTAAGCGACGTAATGCTCGACCGTCTGTCACTAAACGAAAAGCGAATTGTGGCAATGGCAGACGGAATGCGAGAGGTCGCAAAGCTCCCTGACCCCGTCGGAAAAGTTTTGTCAAGAGTTGAACGTCCTAACGGTATCGTTATTGAAAAAACGGCAGTGGCACTCGGAGTAGTTGCAATAATCTACGAAAGCCGTCCCAACGTTACCTCTGACGCGGCAAGCCTTGCCTTCAAATCATCAAACACGGTCATACTCCGCTCAGGAAAAGAAGCCTACCGCTCCGCATACGCAATCGTATCGGCTTTACAAAGAGGTCTTGAGAAAGCGGGGCTTCCGAAATATCTCATTCAGCTTATAGAGGATACGACGAGAGCGTCGGCAAACGAGCTTATGACGGGTGTCGGCTATATTGACCTTCTAATCCCCCGAGGAGGCAAGGGGCTTATTCAGGCGTGTGTTGACAATGCAAAGGTACCCTGCATTGAAACGGGCACAGGAATATGCCATATTTACGTTGAGAAAACTGCAAATTTCGAAATGGCGCTCAACATTATTGAAAATGCAAAGACAAGCCGTCCGTCAGTATGCAACGCCGAGGAGGTGTTACTTGTTGACAAGGCAATCGCAAAGGAATTTTTACCCCTTGTCAAAAACCGTCTCGTTGACGACAGAGAGAATCCCGTTGAGCTTCGTTGCGACGGCGAGTCTTATGAAATTATAGGATGCACAAAAGCGTCCGACGAGGATTTTGACACAGAATTTCTCGACTATATTTTGGCGGTAGGAATCGTCGACGGAGTAAAGGCGGCGGTTGAGCACATTTCCCGTCACTCAACACATCACTCCGAGGCAATAATCACAACCGACAATGATTGCGCAGAATACTTCACCTCCACAGTTGACAGCGCCGCAGTGTACGTCAACGCCTCAACGAGATTCACCGACGGCGGTGAATTCGGACTTGGATGTGAAATGGGTATATCCACTCAGAAGCTTCACGCAAGAGGTCCTATGGGACTCGAGGAGCTTACCTGCTACAAATATATAATCCGCGGAAACGGACAAACGAGGTGAATTTATGAAAATCGGATTTATTGGCGTTGGAAATATGGGCTCTGCAATTATGAAGGCAGTGCTTACACGTGTCAGTTCCGAAAACGTATATATTTCGGACGCAAACGAAAATAGAATTAAATCCTTTTCCGAAAAGGACGGCACGGTTGCCTCCGACAATCAAGCTATTGCGGAGTGCTGTGATTACATCTTTCTCGGTGTAAAGCCTCAGATGATGGCTGATATGCTCAAAGCTATATCCCCTGCTCTTAAAATGCGTCAAGGTCGTTTCGTGCTTATATCTATGGCGGCAGGTCTTGAAATTGCAACGCTTCGTGAGATGCTCGGAGAGGCTTATCCCATTATCAGAATAATGCCCAATCTTCCCGTCAGCGTCGGTGAGGGTATGACCCTTTATGATTCGGTCGGCGTTGAGGAAAACGAAATTAATGCTTTCCTCGATTTTATGGGAAATACGGGCAAGCTTGTACACCTTGCAGAAAAGCTTATTGATGCAGGCTGCTCGGTATCGGGCTGCGGTCCTGCATTTATGTGTCTTATGATAGAGGCGATGAGTGATGCGGGAGTTAAATGCGGTCTTACACGAATGGATGCCGCGACTCTTGCAACGCAAACAATGCTGGGGACGGCAAAGCTTTTGAGCGAAACCGAAACTCACCCCGCACTTCTCAAGGATGCTGTATGTAGCCCCGGCGGTAGCACGATAGTCGGAGTTGAAGCACTTGAAAACGGCGCATTCCGCGCAACAGTTATGGATGCAGTTGTCTCTGCGTATGAAAGAAACCGCGAACTTGGTAAAAAATAATTATTCGGTGAGTCTCTATTGAGACTCACCTTTTTCAGTTAACTCATTTTCCAAGCATGGAATTTATAGACAGATGCTATTGACTTTTATTCAAAGACTTGTTATAATTGAATTATACCGACTTGGCATTTTTCAAAAACCTATGTTTTAACGCTTTTTTTGAATTATATCGACTTAAAGGACTTCGCCATGAATAAAGCAGAGTACCAATTTGTAAGCTACGCAATAGCAAATTTTCCCGTTCGTGCAACCCATCCTCAAAAAACAAAAAACATTGTAACCGCCCATTTTCATTCGGATGCAGAAATCATAAAGGTTATCAAGGGCACGGTTGACGCACGACTTGGTACGTCTTCCTACGTTTTAAGTGAGGGAGATCTTGTTTTTTGCACTCCACACACGGTCCACGAGGTAATAATGCTGAGCGAGGATGCTGAAATACAAGGTTTTATATTCAACCCCCAAATACTTGATAATATCGTGGATTTCAATGCGGTACGTAATACTCACACAGTTTTTTACTCGTCAAAAAAATCCACCGATGAAATTTCGCGCATTTTTGATGACCTGCATATAACGTATATGACGATGCCCGCTACCTTTAAGCTTCGCATAAAAGCAGGCTTAATGCTTCTTGTAAGCGTTCTTATAGAAGAAAATTTTATATTTCTCGAAAGTGATGACAAAAAGCACTTGAGAACTGCTCCCGCTATTATTTACATACGAAACAACTATTCACAACCAATTACAATACGTGAGCTTGCATCACTTGTCAACCTATGTGACGACACCTTTATCCGTATTTTCAAAGAAGAGCACGGGCAAACTCCCTTTTCATATATTATGAATTTCAGAATTACCGAAGCGTTAAAGCTTTTACTTGAAAATGAGCTTTCAATGTCAGAAATAGCATCGCGTACCGGCTTTTCGTCATCAAGCTACTTTACGAAAATCTTTAAGAAGAAGCTCAACGTTTCACCAATCCAATACAAAAAGATCTATCTTCCGCATACTTAAACAAAAAAACAAGACTCTTAGCGAGTCTTGTTTTTTGTTATTCTTCCGTAGAATCTGTGTTATCTTCCTCAGCAGCTTTTGCTTCAGCTTCGGAATTTTCAGTCTTGCTCTGCTCAAGCTTCTTATCACGGATTGCAAGAAGATCCTCAATTGTAGCATCAGTTGACATTGCCACTCTGAACTGCTCGTCATCCATAATCTCGTTACCGATAAGATATTCCGCAACAAAATGAAGCTTATCGATATTGTCCTTGATAATTTCAGTACACTGAGCGTAAGCCTTATCAACGATTGAACGAATTTCCTCATCAATCTCGGATGCGGTCTTTTCGGAATAGTTCTTGGACGATGAGAAATCACGTCCGAGGAATACCTCGTCATCCGAATGCTCGGAACCGTAAACGACAGATCCGAGTCGAGTGCTCATACCGTAACGGGTAACCATATTACGTGCAAGACTTGTAGCACGCTGAATATCGTTGGATGCACCCGTTGTGAAATCATCAAATATAATATACTCTGCAACTCGTCCGCCAAGAAGTGATACAATCTCCTCCTGCATATGACGGCGAGAAGTAAAGTAGTGGTCCTCCTGAGGCACTGATAGAGTATAACCGCCCGTACGTGCAGTAGGAATAATCGAAATCTGCTGAACGGGGTCAAGAGTGGGAAGCACGTAATGTGCAATAGCGTGACCCGCCTCGTGATATGCGGTCATCTTGGTTTCAAGCTCGTTTCTCTTGAGTGACTTTTTAGCCGTACCTACAATAACCTTAATGGAAGCCTCCTCGATATCCTTCATACCGATAAGGCGCTTACCGTGACGAGCTGCAAGAAGAGCCGCCTCGTTGAGAAGGTTGGAAAGGTCCGCACCCGTAAAGCCGACGGTGGTCTTTGCAATAGTGGAAAGGTCAACGTCCTTCTCAAAGGGCTTATTCTTTGCGTGAACCTTGAGAATAGCTTCACGTCCGTTAATATCGGGATAGTTAACCGTAACTTGTCTGTCAAAGCGTCCTGGTCTCAAAAGCGCGGGGTCGAGTATATCGGGACGGTTGGTCGCCGCAATAACGATAACACCGTCATT
>JAFYTG010000005.1 GCA_017558945.1 Clostridia bacterium | reverse complement strand
TCACACAGCTTATGGTAAAATACCTTACGGGTCAGTGTGCCGTATATCTTGAGTTCTATGAGTTCTTCACCGACAGAGTTCTTGCAGGTGTTCCCGACTACGTTCCCGCAGAGGTTGTAGACGGTGAGGTTACCGTTATGCCTGCGGCGTTTGGTGAGCTTTCCGAGGGTATTCTCAACGTAAGCCGTGTTAAGACGGGTGAGGTTACTCTTTGCCGTCTCACCTGCGTTGACGGTGAGTACTATATGCATATGGTAAAGGGTGAGGGTATCACCCCGAGAAAGTGGGAGGAGGCAGGATGGACTCAGCCCGCACCTCAGCTTCCCGGTCTTGAGATACTTCTTGACGACGTTGAGGACTTCGCACAGAACGTTATGTGCCAGCACTATATCGTCTCCTACGGTGATAACACCGAGCTTATCACTAACCTCTGCGATATTCTCGGTATTGAAATTATCTGACAAAAAGTACAGAGCAAGAGTAAAGGCTCACAAGCCGTTACTCTTGCTCTTTTTTGCCGAAATCCGTTGCAAAAAAATCTTGATAAATGCATTATTGTGTGTTAGAATAAGTTAGAATAAATTTTTTGAAATCAGGTGTATAAAATGAAATTATCCGAGCTTTTGAAAAGAGACGGGCTTTACCTATCCTTCGAGGTGTTTCCGCCGAAAACAGATTCAGCCTTCGACACGGTAAAGCACGCAACCGAGGAAATAGCAAAGCTTCGCCCATCGTTTATGAGCGTGACCTACGGTGCAGGTGGAGGTACAAGCCGTTATACGCTTGATATTGCAAAAAACATCAAGGAGCATTACGGTGTTCCCACTCTTGCGCATCTCACCTGCGTTTCCTCCACAAGAGAGACGGTAAGAGAAAGAATCGAGGACATCAGAGCGGCGGGTATACAGAATATTATGGCGCTCAGAGGTGACCTCACCCCCGAGCTTGAACAGAGTGACCGCTCGAGGTGGGACTACCGTCACGCAATAGACCTTGTACGCGACATCAAGGAGATTGACGAAAGCTTCTGCATAGGCGGTGCGTGTTATCCCGAAATACATCCCGAAAGCGAAAATCAAAAGGAGGATATTCTCCATCTTCGCGAGAAGGTTGATGCGGGAGTTGAGTTTTTAACCACACAGATGTTTTTCGACAACAATCTTTTATACAACTTCCTTTACAAGATTCGTGAGGCAGGCATTACCGTACCCGTTATCCCCGGTATTATGCCCATAACGAAGGCGAATCAGGTTGAACGTGCCGTAAAGCTTTCGGGCTCGTTTATGCCTCAGCGCTTCAAGAGTCTTGTGGATAAATTCGGTCATTCTCCCGACGCTATGAAGCAGGCGGGAATTGCCTATGCAACCGACCAGATAATCGACCTTTACGCAAACGGTATAAGCAACGTACACGTCTACTCAATGAACAATCCCGACGTTGCCGAAAAGATTCAGGCAAATCTGTCGGACATCATAAACAAATGAGTCTTGTTAAATCCGTTATACCGCAGGAGTATGACAGACGGGAAATGCTCAGGTATGCGGGAGTCAGGGAAGCAACCCCCGAAATCGAAGCCTTACTCGAGGAATGCCTTGCGGAGTGCGAGGGAATATTTTCAAGCAAGGTATGCTACCTCGAGCTTGACCTTGACAAAGCTCCCGATTTTTTAAAAGACTGTAAACAGCTCAAGGGATGTGAGCGCGCGGTTATTTTTGTTGCGACGGTTGGTATCGGAATTGACCGACTCATAAAAAAATACGGCGTCACGTCGCCGTCGAAGGCTTTAATGCTTCAGGCAATCGGCACCGAGAGAATAGAGAGTCTGTGCGACTCCTTCTGTAACGGATACGAAAGCGCAACGTCTCGCTTCAGTCCCGGATACGCAAGGCTTGAGCTTGACGCTCAGCGTGAGATTTTTTCCTTGCTTAACCCCGAGAGAAGCATAGGAGTAGCCCTTAACACAAGTCTTCTTATGTCCCCGTCAAAATCGGTCAGCGCTATATTTGGAATCAGGAGTAAAAAATGACAGTTCTTGAATATATAAAAAACAACCTAACCTTCCTCGACGGAGGAATGGGTACGCTTTTGCAGAAATCGGGGCTTGGAATTGGTGAGCTTCCCGAAAGGCTCAACCTCACCCATCCCGATGCTATAAAAAATATACACCTCGACTATTTCAACGCAGGCTCGAATATAGTTTGCACCAATACCTTCGGTGCAAACACACTAAAATTTTCACTTGACGAGCTTGATAAAATCGTATGTGCGGCGGTAAAAAATGCCTCTGACGCCCGTCTTGAAAGTGGCGGTCAGGATAAGTGGATCGCCCTTGACATTGGTCCGTCGGGCAAGATGCTCAAGCCATACGGTGACCTTGACTTTGAGGAAGCAGTTGGCGTATTTGCCGAAACAGTAAAGCTCGGCGTAAAATACGGCGTTGACCTCATCGTCATTGAAACGATGAACGATAGCTACGAAACAAAGGCGGCACTTCTTGCCGCAAAGGAAAATTCCACCCTTCCCGTATTCGTAACAAACGCCTACGGTGAGGACGGAAAGCTTATGACGGGTGCAGACCCTGCCTCTATGGTTGCGCTCCTTGAGGGTATGGGCGCAGATGCAATAGGTGTCAATTGCTCACTCGGTCCGAAAGCACTCAAGCCTATCGTGAGAGAGTATCTTAAGTACTCCTCCCGTCCCGTTATAATGAAGCCCAACGCAGGTATACCGAGGTCGGTTGACGGCAAGACGGTATTCGACGTTTTACCCGACGAGTTTTCGCGTGACGTTGCTGAGCTTATGAGAGAGGGTGTCGGAATTGCAGGCGGCTGCTGCGGTACTACTCCCGAATATATCATGGCGTTAGTCTCGTCTGCAAGCGGACTTGCACACATTCCCGTTTCCGAAAAGAATTACACCTGCGTTTCATCCTATACTCACGCAGTATTTTTCGATAAAGAGCCGATACTCATCGGTGAGCGTATCAACCCGACGGGTAAAAAGCGCTTCAAGGAGGCTCTGCGTGAAAACGACGTAAACTACGTTTTAAACGAAGGAATTTCCGAGCAGGAGGCAGGATGTCATATACTCGACGTCAACGTCGGACTTCCCGAAATTGACGAAACGGCACTTCTCACCCGTGTGACAAGCGAGCTTCAGGCAATCGTAGACCTTCCGCTTCAGATTGACACCACGAGCGTTGAGGCGCTCGAATCTGCCCTCCGACGATACAACGGAAAGGCTATGATAAACTCTGTCAACGGTAAGCGTGAGAGTATGGAGGCTGTATTCCCTCTTGCCAAAAAGTACGGCGGTCTTGTAGTGGCACTCACCCTTGACGAAAGCGGAATCCCGACCACCGCCGAGGAAAGAG
>JAFYTG010000071.1 GCA_017558945.1 Clostridia bacterium | reverse complement strand
GAAAAGGCTGTTGAGCTTATTGCAAAGGCAGGCTTTGAGGCTTGGGATTTTTCATTGACAAAAATGTGGATACACGATTGGAAAAACAAAGACTACTCATTTTCCGACCATCCGCTTGCACAGGATAATTACCTTGAGTTTGCAAGAAGACTTCGTCGTATAGGTGAGGATAACGGCATCGTTTGTAACCAGTCTCACGCTCCGTTCCCTTGCTACGCCGATTGTTATGAAAAGATTGAAAAGTTTATTAAGCGTGCAATCGAATGTACTGCCGAGGCAGGCGGTGAGCATTGTATTATTCACCCCGACGCCTTTATCACTCCCGAGGAAAATGCCGAGATGTATGCAAAGCTTCTTCTTTTTGCAAAGGAGCACGGTGTTAAGATAGCCACCGAAAATATGTGGGGATGGGATACTGAAAAGGATGAGGCAACGCCTCTTGCTTGTTCACCTCATTCAAATTTTAAGGCGCACCTCGATGCACTTCCAGATGAGTATTTTGTGGCTTGTCTTGATATCGGTCACGCCGAAATGAGAGGAACTCAAACATCTGCCGTTGATATGATATATACTCTCGGTGACAAGCTTGAGGCACTCCATATTCACGACGTTGATTTGAAGCACGATAACCATCAGATACCTTTTTCGTTGAACGTAGACTTTGAGCCTATTGCAAAGGCTCTCCGCGATATCGGATATAAGGGCTGGTATACACTTGAAGCGGTTCATTATCTTGAGGCATTTGACGAGAGCAACGTATTTGATGGCATTTGTAATCTTTACGAGTCTTGCAAAAAATTTGAGAAAATGGTAATTGGAGAATGAAATGAAAACTTCAACAACAATTTCACCAATACATAGAATTGTAGGATATGAAAAATCAGTCGAGCTTATAGCCCGTGCAGGCTTTGACGGATGGGATTTTTCTCTTTGCGATATGTGGAAATATGATTGGGAAAATAAGCAATTCCTTCCTAACGAGGACAGTCCGCTGATGAAGGCTGATTATCTTGATTTTGTACGTCGCTTACGCAGAATAGGTGAGGATAACGGAATTGCGTGCAACCAATCACATGCTCCATATCCGTCACACGTTTCACTGTATCGCGAAACTGAATTTTACTTAAAGCGTGCAATCGAGTGTACGGCTGAAGCGGGCGGAAAAATTTGCGTTATTCACCCCGACAATAACGCCACCGCGGAAGAAAACGGCGAATTTTACTTAAAGCTTTTGCCCTTTGCTAAGGAGTGCGGTGTTAAGATTGCCACCGAGAATATGTGGAATTGGAATGCGGCGGAGGGAAGAGCAATCTTTGCCGCTTGTGCCTCGCACGAGGATTTTAAGGCACATCTTGATTACGTTAACGATGAGTATTTTGTTGCTTGTCTTGATATTGGACACGCCGAGATGATGGGTGATATGACAAGTGCCGAAAAAATGGTTTATACACTCGGTAACGGCTTACAGGCTCTTCATATTCATGACGTTGATAAGCGTTATGATAATCACGAAATTCCGTTTTCCTTGAACGTTGACTTTGAACCAATCGCCAAAGCACTTCGGGAAATCGGTTATAAGGGTTGGTTTACCCTTGAAGCCGGCAACTATATTATCAACAAAAAATATGACGAGAGTAACGTATTTGACGGAGTTGTGGAGCTTTATAAATCTGCAGAAAAATTTGAGGAAATGGTAAGAGGTGAATAATATGGATATTACAACTAAAATAAAGCTGTCCAACGGCTATGAGATACCCGTTTTAGGCTACGGTACGTGGAGAACTGCGGACGGTGACGAGGCTGTAAATTCGGTTGCGGAGGCTATCCGTATCGGTTACAGGCATATTGATACCGCCGCGCGCTACGGAAATGAAGTAAGCGTCGGAGAGGGAATAAGAAGGTCAGGGGTTGACAGACGAGAGCTTTTTGTAACCAGTAAGCTTTGGAATACCGAGCGTGGCTACGACAAGGCTATGCGTGCATTTGAAAAGACTCTTGATGACCTCGGGCTTGAGTATCTTGACCTCTATCTTCTTCACTGGCCTGCCGTTAAGAATCAGTTTGATAATTGGGAGGAGATAAATCTTTCCTCCTGGAAAGCCTTGACCGAGCTTTATAAGGCGGGCAGAATAAAGGCTATCGGCGTTTCAAACTTCCGTGAGCATCACCTTCGCGCGCTTATGGAAACCGAGATAAAGCCTATGGTAAATCAGATAGAATTTCATCCCGGCTTTATGCAGACCGAGACGGTTGAATATTGTAAGCGTAACGGAATTCTCGTTGAGGCTTGGGCACCGCTTGCAAGAGCACAGATTTTTGAAAACGAGACCCTTGTCAGCATTGCAAAAAAGCATAACAAAACGGTGGCGCAGATTTGCCTTCGCTGGTGTATTCAGCATAACACCGTGCCTCTGCCCAAAACGGTTACCCCCTCGAG
>JAFYTG010000070.1 GCA_017558945.1 Clostridia bacterium | reverse complement strand
TTTATGACGATACCGTCTCCACGGGCTTTTTGCTATACGTACAGTTCGGAACCGAGACGATGTATTCTTTCGCTTACAAGCTTCCCAAGGATGCTGAGTATTATATGCTTGAGCTTGCCTGGAACACCTCTGACCATACGATAGAGTGCTTTAAGTCAATTGCAGACGGTGAGTACGACGATTATATAATTGAAAACCTCAAGTGGCTTGACTCTCTTGAGAATTGTGACGTGCTTCTCCGCTTCGGTGCAGAGGTCAACGAGTGGGAGGCTAATACTACTTATGCCAAAAACGGACGTCTTGAGGAGTTCAAAAAGCAATTTATTGCCGCCTTCCGCAAGGTTGCAGCTCTTCGAAGCACCTATGCCCCCGAGGTTGCAATGGTGTATTCACCCAACGATATTTCCAATATGTACGTAACTCACCTTGACTTTTACCCCGGTGACGAGTACGTTGACTGGGTCGGAATGTCCTCTTATATGAATAAATCTGCCGCCGCAAACGATACCTGGGGAAGTATGACCGACGCTTATTACAGCCGAGGAAAGTACGCAAGCCAGATACTCAAGATGAAGCCGATAATTGATGCCTTCGGTGACCGCAAGCCCATTCTTATAAGTGAGTGCGGATTCTGTTATTCCTCCACCAAGAGTGAGCAGTCCCAGTCCTTCTCTGCTGAGAAAATGAAGCTCTTCTATTCCTACGCGAATATGGTATATCCGCAGATAAAGGGTATTTATTACTTTAATACCAACTTTGACGGAAGCTCCTATCAGCTTTTCAACGAGGATAAGCAGAACGTCAATTCCAACGCTTCTATCTATCGGGATATGATGAACACAAACCTTCCCATATCCTCACTCCGCAACGGCTCTGCCGAGGGCTACACACGTCTTACAACTCTTAACGAGGTGCGTGATACCCTTAATCTTGCGGTTTTTGCTTCCTATCCAGGTAACCCCGAAATTAAGGTTGCTTACGAATGGGACGGTGTAAAGCTTTCCGAGACGACAGCTGCGCCTTATCAGGCAACCGTCGATAAGGCAAGACTTTCCGTCGGCACTCATACCCTTAAGGTTACAACTACCTGCAAGCTTACCACCTTCACAAAGAATTACACCGTGACCGTCACATCTGACGGATGCGTTACGGTTAAGTAAAGGTAAAAAAGCAGTCTCAATTTTTTATTGAGACTGCTTTTTGTTTAGCTTAACGTTTTTATTTTTTGAACATACTTCCGAACGCTCTGATAAGGCTATGAATAGCGGGTGCAAGGAGGAGATTTACCGCAAGCTCAGCAATAAAGTTGATTCCTGCACATCCGATAACAAGGAAGTACACAAGGCTTTGACCTCCGAGGAAGCCTGCCTTCGTGAGTGCTTCTCCGAAAAAGAGAAGACCGCCTGCAATGAAAATACCCGTGTTTACGATGGGAGCGGATGCCGCCGCAAGAAATACGGCTGCAAGCTCATTTTTATTTTTAAGAGCCTTCCATATGATACCCGGAACATAGCCTGCAAGAGTAGCCTTGGCAAGACATACGAGAACCGTGAATACGGGCTCATACTGGATAAGCGTTGCGGTGAAAAAGTCCTGTGCTGTAACACCTGCAAGTACCGTCATAACGCCGAACACCAAGCCGAGAAAGGCACCGATTGAGGGACCGAGAGTAAGCGCTCCTACAACGATTGGAAGAAGCACGAAGGAGAAGCTCGTTCCACCTATTTTCACAGAGCCTCCAATGAGCTGCAGAACTATAATGATGGCAAATAAGAGTGATGTCATTACCAACTTGAATATTTTATCATTCCTTGACTTTATAGCCATATAAACACCTCGTTTCTTATTGTATCTTATCATAAAAGCGTAAAAAAATCAATATCCCACATAAAAAATCTTGCCTTGACAATGTAATGTTACAATTGATGTGAGACCAAAAAGAATAGAAAAAGTGATTGAGTTCTGTTAAAATAGAATCACCACAAACCAAATTAACAGGAAAGGTACTCAATCACTATGAATAGTATAACACATAACAAGCGATATTG
>JAFYTG010000069.1 GCA_017558945.1 Clostridia bacterium | reverse complement strand
GCTCAAATCCAGAGCGGGAGCGCCCGTTGCATCAGGGCCGTCATCGGTAGGAATGAGAGCGTCTATATCACCCTCCCCCATCTCCGACATAAGATCCTGCATATTATTCATCATTGCGTCAAGGTCCTCCTCGCTGAGTCCCGTCTGCTTGATTATCTGCTCGATCGGACCGACGTTAAGCTCGCGGGCACATTGGAGACAGAGACCCGTAGGCTTGCTTTCGTTATTTTCAACCTTGGTAATAAATACTACCGCAGGGCGTTTTTTACAGCGTGAACAAATCTGGAACATAATTTACCTTTCTGATATGAATTACTGATTATCCGAAGTGCTTCGGGTGTTTGAACGGTATATTTTAACGTAATACATCGAGAGTGCAAAAAGCATTGCGACAATCATCAAAAGTGAAAGCGCCGTTCTTGCGGCAACGCCGAGCCCCTCAAAGAGCATAAGCACGACGACGATGGCGTAAAACAGCACGACCGCACCTTTTCCGTACCAGCCCGATTGAGCGTATGTATGGAATTTTTTTATAAGACGGGTTGCACCGAGCACCATCAAAAGCTCCTTGCCGATAAGTATTCCGCTTATCCACCAAGGAATAATTTTATCAATTGACAGACAGACGAGCACAGTTGACTGCATACACTTGTCGGCAACGGGGTCGAGTATTCTTCCGAGATTAGTGGTCCATCCGTTGTGACGGGCAAGATAGCCGTCAAGCACGTCGGATGCGCCTGCAACGAGGAAGGTGACAACGGCACGAGCAACGCTTCTCTGCCCAAAATAGAAATAAACGAAAAGCGGTATCAGGCATAGCCTGAATACAGAAATATAATTTGGAATATATGCCTTTTTCATA
Source organism: Clostridia bacterium (assembly GCA_017558945.1). GTDB lineage: Bacteria > Bacillota > Clostridia > Oscillospirales > SIG627 > RGIG6353. Next base: position 6,312 of record JAFYTG010000069.1, on the reverse strand, counting down.
GTTTTCTCCGTTTACAGAATGCTTGAAAGGAAGGTAGGCGCAACAGAGCTTATAAAGCTATATATGGGTCCTCCCTCGCCGAGAGAGGAAACGAGTGCATTATCGGCAAAATAAGGAACGACGATTCGGATAAGCGCGGTAACGATAAACGCCCAGAATACACCGATAACCAAGCCGAGTACACCGCCGAGAAGACGGTTAGTGCCCTTGAGTATCGGAAGCTTGACGATAAGACCGAGGATAGCTCCCACGATAGCTATAACGATAAGTGTTCCGACGAACAGTAAAACGAATGCAAGCACCGAGGAAAGCGCATTTACACAGGGCTCGGCAATGTACTCGCCAACCGCCTCGTTTACGTTTCCGTCGCCGTTGCGAAAAAGCTCGTTTACGCTTTCAATATCAATCCCCATTTTTTCAAGAAACTGCACGAAGCCCGAATGCTCGGCATCAAGCAAGGGAGTCATATCGGTAGTATCGAGGTTACCCGTTCCGAGAAATTCAGCAAGCTTCTTTTCAATAGCCTCTCTTGCTCTCTCCATAAAGAACTGCTCCTTGAGCCATTCACCGAGACGGGAGGAGAACATCCAGGCAACCGTAAATGCGGCAACATTCTTAAAGCCCGTTATAAGAGTTTTTACAAAGCCCTTTTTAAAGCCTGCTGCTGCAAAGCTGACGATGAGAAGTAAAAGAACGAGATCAACAAGAAAATTCATAAGCACATTCTCCTTTATTATTCCACACTTACAACGTAAGCGTTGTTATCGTATATTAACACAGCCTTTGAATCACCGAGAGCAAAAGCCTTTTCGTAGCTTCTGTCGGTGGTATGAACAACGGGCTCACGCTTGTCGGCATTTATGCTGATAAGCTTCTGTGTACCGAGTATCACGACGTCCGACTTGGAAACCGAAAGGTCGCGCACGTCGGTATCAATGACAGTATCCATTGAAGTATTACCCGTTTGGTCAAGAATTATAAGTCGGTGCTCAGTACCTATCGAGTTTTCATTAAGGATGAGAGCCGACCATTCTCCATCGGTCTCAAAAAGTCTGAGGCTCTCGGAGGAAAAGCGTGTCTCGGAAAGCACCTTACCCGTTAGGTCAATGACTCTTACCGCCCTATCAGTAAGGACAGCGATATTTCCGTTATCAAAAAAGGCGGTCTTCAAAATCAACTCTGAGGTTATCTCGAGAGTGGAGAACACCTCCTCCGCCCCTGCCTTGAGAACAACGAGGCTTGAGAGAAAATCGCCATTTTCGTTATTCTGAACACAGCCTACCGAGTAGAAGGTATCTCTGCTTGAAAAAACATCAGTGGAAACGATGTACTTATCGGGAGTAAACCAGTTCATCTTATTTTCAAGCTCGGAATTATACACCTTGAGCACCGAGCGGTAGCCCTTTTCAGCGGTGACTATAAGCACCTCCGAATTGTCACCGATAACGACGTCCCAAATAGCATAAGGAGTCGTTTCCTCATAAATTTTGGAAAATGAATTGTAGAGTGCGTAGTAATTTTCTCCCATATCAAATACGGCAAAATACTTTTTACCCGCGGAAACGGTGGGAGAAGCAAGGGACACGGAATCGGATATTCCCTTCTTTGCCGACATATCGTAGGTTGACACCTCATCCTTATCCACTACCACAAGGTCGGAGCGGAAAAGAGTGGTGATTGCCGTCGAGTCTGCCTCAAACGGAATGACCTGAGCATCAGCCGAGCCAATCGTGGCAGGAGAGATATCGACGTATTTCAAAAGATATCTTATGTTTTCAATCGTGATATCCTCACGGTATCCCAAAAAGAAAAACAGTAAAACGAGTATTAAAATAACAAGGGTCACAAATTTTAATTTTTTCAGAACGGATGCTTTTCTGTCGTATCCGTTAAGATTATTTTCGTCACTTACCTGCATAAAAGCATCCTCCGTAATTAATAGTTTACTCTGTAAAGGTAGAGTCCCGAGGCGGGCGCAGTAACTCCTGCCAAGGCTCTGTCCTCCGCTTTGATTATATCGGTAACGCTCATATCAAGCCTGCCTCGGCAAACGTCAACGAGCGTACCCGTCATTATTCTGACCATATTGTAAAGAAATCCGTTTGCACATACCGAGAACACAAGGCTTTTGCCGTCTCGGATTACCTCGGACTTATAAATGCATCGCGTCGTATCAACGATTTTTGAGCCGGCCGCCATAAAGGATGTAAAGCGATGCTCTCCAAGAAGCTCTGCGGCGCTCTCGTTCATTTTCTCCGCATCAAGCGGATAAGGATAATGCCACACGCGTGAGTTCAAAAACGGGTCGTGGATTTCGGAATTGTGTATAACATAGTGATATTCCTTGGATATGGCACTGTAACGTGCGTGAAAGGAATCAGGTACCTCGACGCAATCAAGCACGGCAACATGCGTGTCGAGATTGTGATTGAGTGCCGAGAGAAGCGATGCCTCCGGCAAAGCCTTTTCACATTCAACGTGACACACGAAGCCGAGTGCGTGAACTCCGCTGTCGGTACGGCTTGAGCCGGTAACGGTCGTATTCTCTCCAAGAATGATACGGGCACAGCGTGTAAGCTCGGCTTGTACCGTCGGAGCGTTATTCTGTACCTGCCAGCCCGAAAAGGCTGAGCCGTCAAACGAAAGAGTGAGCTTATACTTCATATCATCTCACCGATATTGAGGTTGGCAGCGTATTGAGAAAGAATAGTACTGCGGTAAAAACAAGAAAAACTACTATCGAAAGGTAATCAATTTCACCCATTTTCAAGACCTTCATACGAGTTCTTCCCTCGTCTCCTCGGTAACAACGGCATTCCATTGCGCAGGCAAGCTCGTCTGCTCTGCGGAATGCGGAAATGAACAGGGGTATGAGAACAGGAACGAACGCCTTCACCTTGTCAATGAGGTTACCCTTGTCAAGAGAAGCACCTCTCGCCTTCTGTGCGTTGATTATCTTGTCCGTCTCTTCAAGAAGAGTAGGAATAAAGCGAAGTGCGATGGTCATCATCATTGCAAACTCGTGCACCGGCACCTTTATCACCTTAAGAGGCTTCAGAAGCCTTTCAAGTGCATCGGTGAGTGCAATGGGAGAGGTGGTGTAGGTCAAGAGAATACTCGTTCCCGTAACGAGAGACACTATTCTCAGCACCATAAACAAAGCGTTCACGAGACCCTCTCGCCAGACCTTGATAAAGCCGAGAGCAAAAATCGGGTCTCCCGTGCCCTTAGTCCAGAAGAGATTAATAATTGCGGTAAAGAGCATAAGTATAAGAATCGGACGTATCGCCTTTAATACTACCTTTACCGATATTTGAGAAAGAAGGACAAGCGATATCACACCAAGAACGAGAAAAGAAAAGGCAAAAATATTCTTGGCAGAAAATATCAACACCACGAGCAATACGACGAGCACAAGCTTAACTCTCGGGTCAAGTCTGTGTATCGGAGAGCTTCCCGGAAAAAATTGTCCCAAAGTAATATCCTTAAGCATTAGTATTTCCTTTCAGAAGTGACAGCATTTCACGGTAGCCGTCCTCGACGGTATAAACACCGTCTCTTATATTGACTCCGTCAGCACGGAGACGGTCAAAGACTCGGGTTATCTGCGGAAGAGTCAAGCCCGACTCCTCAATGAGAGCGGATTGTCGGAACACCTCGTCAACCGTGCCCGAAACGAGAACTGTACCGCGTGACATAACCACAAGCTCATCCGAATAAAGAGCCATATCCTCCATACTGTGAGAAATGAGGATAACGGTATTTCCCTTCTCATCACGGTAACGCCTGATACCCGAAAGTATTTCATCTCTTCCTCTCGGGTCAAGACCTGCGGCAGGCTCGTCAAGGACGATGACCTCGGGCTCCATTGCCATAACGCCCGCAATTGCCGCACGGCGCTTCTGTCCTCCCGAAAGCTCAAAGGGTGAGCGTCCGAGAAGCTCCTCGTCAAGTCCCGCAAAGCGCGCGGACTCTATAACTCGTCTTTTAATCTCTGCCTCGTCAAGTCCCATATTGGTCGGACCGAAGGCTATATCACGGAAAACGGTTTCCTCAAAAAGCTGATATTCGGGATACTGAAAAACAAGTCCGACTCGGAAGCGTACGTCGGAAAGCTTGACCGACGGGTCGAAAATATCACATCCATCGAGCAACACCTTACCCGAGGCGGGCTTCAAAAGTCCGTTCAGAAGCTGTGCCACCGTGGATTTACCCGAGCCCGTATGACCGATAATTCCCGTTATCTTGCCCTCGGTAAAATCAATATTAACGTCGTGCAACGCCTCCTTCTCGAAGGGAGTGGAGGGGCTGTAAACGTAGGAAACGTTTTCAAGAGTTAGTATACCCAATGCTTATACCTCTCATTTTTTCAAAAGTGCTGAAAGCTCACCGTACGCCTCGTCCTCGAAAAGCAGGTCACGGCGTATACCGTATCCGTCCTCTGCGAGAAGATGGGCAAGGTGAGTCACCTGCGGTACGTCAAGACCGAGTGAGCGGAGTGTCTCTACCTGAGAAAAGACCTTGGCAGGAGTATCGTCAAGCGCTATCTCTCCATCGTTGACAACTATCACGCGGTCGGCAAATACAGCCTCGTTCATATAGTGGGTTATGAGCACCACCGTCATTCCCTCACGACGAAGCCTCATAATCTGTGCCATAACCTCCTCACGTCCGTGAGGGTCAAGCATAGCCGTGGACTCATCAAAGAGTATACATTCGGGCTCCATTGCCAAAATACCCGCAATTGCGATTCTCTGCTTCTGTCCTCCCGAAAGCTGAGACGGAGAGTGCGTTTTATATTCGCTCATATGCACGCTTTCGAGCGCCTTGTCAACACGACGGCGTATCTCGGACGGCTCGATGCCGAGATTTTCGGGACCGAAGGCTACGTCCTCCTCAACCGTTGTTGCAACTATCTGATTGTCGGGATTCTGAAAAACCATACCGACACGGCGACGTATATCCCATATACGCTCCTCATCGGCGGTGTCGATTCCCTCAACGGTGACCTTGCCCGAATTGGGAAGAAGAATGCCGTTCATAAGCTTGGCAAGGGTGGATTTACCCGAGCCGTTATGACCGAGAAGAGCAACGAAGGTGCCCTTCTCTATCGAGAGGCTTATGTTTTTTATAATTCCCTGACATGAGTCGGGATGCTCGTCGGCTTCATAATCGAAGCAGACGTTATCAAGCCTTATCATTTCACTCATTTCGTCCACCTTGCACTTGCACCGCAGCCGAGAGGCATACCCGTAGAGGATGTCACGAGACCTATTTCGTCGGCGTCAACCTTACCTCCGAGAGACTCGGCAATTTTAAGATGCAAGAGATAAGCCATAGTAGAGGATGCAAGACCCGTAGTATAAGAGTTAAGCAAAACGAACAAGGGATTGTCCGAGAGCACCTCACGGCAAAGCTCGAGAAAATCACCTATGCTGTCCTCTATCTTCCACACCTCACCCGTCGGACCTCTTCCGTAGGAGGGAGGGTCAAGGATTATTGCGTCGTATCTGTTACCGCGTCTTATCTCACGGGTAACAAACTTTGCACAGTCGTCAACTATATAGCGGATGGGTGCGTTTTCAAGTCCCGAAAGACGTGCGTTTTCCTTCGCCTGAGCCACCATTCCCTTTGAAGCGTCAACGTGGCACACGCTTGCACCTGCCGCGGCACAAGCCATCGTGGCACCGCCCGTATAGGCAAATAGGTTTAACACCTTAATTGGTCTGCCTGCGTTACGGATAAGCTCGCCTGCCCATTCCCAATTGACAGCCTGCTCGGGAAATACTCCCGTATGCTTGAAGCCCATGGTCTTGACGCAGAGGACGAGGCCGTTTGTAGAAATCGTCCAGGAATCAGGCATATTTTTATTTTTTACGTCCCAAGCGCCTCCGCCCTTGTTGGAGCGGTGATAAACGGCGTCTGCCCTTTTCCATTCGGGACTTCTTCTCGTATTCTTCCATATGACCTGCGGGTCAGGACGTGAAAGGATAAAGTCTCCCCATCTTTCAAGTCTCGCTCCGTCAGAGGTATCTATAAGCTCATAGTCCGTAAGACTTTTCGGTAACCACATAATTCCCTCGCTACTTTACATCTATATATTATTTATTATAATACTATAACACAACTATACGCTAAAATCAACACCTATTTGTTAAAATTAGGACAAAAAATGTAATGTTACAATTGATGTGAGACCAAAAAGAATAGAAAAAGTGATTGAGTTCTGTTAAAATAGAATCACCACAAACCAAATTAACAGGAAAGGTACTCAATCACTATGAATAGTATAACACATAACAAGCGATATTG